>VYCZ01000193.1 GCA_009843675.1 Gammaproteobacteria bacterium
GCGTATCACCGCGCGGGGTAAAACGGAGAAACCGGCACAGGAAAAACATGGCAAAAGCGGCGCCCGCCCCGACCATGCCCTGCTTGGCTCGAGGAATGCCTGGTTTGATGACGAATTTGTCGATACCCCTGTCTATGACGGCCTGAAGCTGGTCAATGGAAATCGTGTAAACGGTCCCGCTGTTGTGGTGCAACCGACCACCACGATAATCGTACCCCCGGATTTTGCACTGTTATGTGATGAATATAATAATTATCTTATGTATCCTGTAACCAGAGACGTAACTGAACTGGTCAACAGTCTGAGCAACAGGTGATCCTATGGATACTGAAGTAAAAATCAGCAGTATCGACCCAATCAGGGTTTCCGTAATCGGCAGCCGTCTCGATGCGATCAGCAAGGAAATCGGGCAAACCATGTTACGCACTTCACGTTCGCCGATTTTTTCCGAAGCGCGTGACTTCGTTACCGCGATCTTTGACAAGGACCTGCGCCTGGTAGCCCAGACGGCTTATATCCCGGTACTGATGGGCGCACTGCCCTATGCGATAAGGAGTATTGCCGAGACCTTTGCCGGGGACGTCAATGAAGGCGATATTTTTATCCTTAACGACCCGTACCGCGGCAATAACCATCCCCCGGACATCAATATCGCGAAACCGGTTTTCTATAAAGGCAACATCGAATTCTGGTCGATATGCAAAGGCCATCACGCCGATGTCGGGGGCGGGGGCGTTGCCGGGTATAACCCGGAGGCAAGAAGCGTGTGGGAAGAGTGCATCCGTATCCCACCGGCCAAGTTATACGACGCCGGCAAGCCGAACAAGGCATTGTGGGACACGATCCTGCTGAACGTGCACCTGCCGTTCCTGGTGGAAGGCGATCTGCATTGCGAAGTGGGCGCAGTCACCAGGGGCGAACGCAGCCTCCTGTCGTTGTTGAACAAGTACGGTCCGGACCAGGTCAACCTTGCCATCGACCAGATCTTTGATGCCTCCGAGAAACAGATGCGTGCGGCAATCGCTACCGTGCCCGATGGCGAGTATACTGCCGAACGTTTTGTCGACCACGACGGCATCAACAAAGACAGGATGATTGCGGTCAGGTTGACCATCAGGGTCGAAAACGAAGACATCACGTTTGATTTCAGCGGCAGCGATCCGCAGGCTGCCGGCTACGTGAACAGCCCGGTGCCGAATACCTTGTCCTCGGCCTACCTTGCCTTGTTCATGTCCGTCGGCTCTGAAATCCGCTTCAATGAAGGGGCATTACGCGCACTGCACGCGGTTGCGCCCGCAGGCACAATCGTGAACCCGTCAGAACCGGCGCCGGTAACAGGGTGTACCATCAACACCGCGCAGACCATTATCGAAGCGGCCTGGCTGGCCTTGTCCCAGGCCGTGCCCGACAAGGTAGACGCCGGCTGGGCGCGCTGGTGCGCGCCGGCAACAATGGGCCTGAACCCGCGTACCGGCAGGTTGTTCGGTGACATCCACTTCATGTGCAAGGGCGGCGGCGGCGCGTCGAAAGGACTGGACGGCTGGGACCATATGGGCACAGTAGTCTGCGCCGGCGGGGTACGGGCGCCGGACCCGGAACTGCATGAACTGGTCAATCCCTACACGATTTTACAATATGAGTACTGGCCGGACAGCGCTGGCGCCGGTGAGTGGCGCGGGGGCATGGGCACCATTTATCGCTGGCGGGTTGACGCCGATAATATCGCCGTTGCCAACTTCGGCGGGGGCAACCGGGAAGCAACGGTGCCGTTCGGCCTTGAAGGCGGCAAACCTGCGCCGCAACACCAGTTGTACCTGAAAAAAGGCGATGAAACGATCGATGTCGACGCGGAAAGTTTTTATGACTACAGCACAGGAGATATATTTGAGATCTATCAAAGCGGGGGAGGCGGATTTGGCAATCCGTTGCGGCGGTCCGTTGAAAGAGTTAAGGACGATGTGGTGAACGGGCTGATATCCGTGGATAAAGCCCGGGAAGATTATGGTGTTGTGATTGACCCGGAGTCTTTTGCCGTAGATGAGGCAAAAACTCAAACATTGAGAAGCTAGTCTGCAGACTTCGCCAGGTTGCCTGTCATGGAAAGAGCTGAACAAATAAAAGAATCAGTACGCGACAGCGAAGAGCAGGTATTTGAAACCGCCTCGGGAATTCCCGTGGAGGAATTATACGGTCCCGCGCACGCCGGGGAGGAGCACTGGGATGATGCTGTCGGCGAACCCGGCGATTATCCGTTTACCCGCGGGCCCTACCCGAACATGTACCGCGGCCGTATCTGGACCCGGCGTTTCCAGGTCGGTTTCGGCTCGCCGCAGGAGAGCAACGAACGGATCAAATTTCTTCACAAACACGGCGCCAACGGTTTTGTCATCACTATCGACCTGCCCACCTCCTACGGGTTCGATTCCGATGACCCCATCGCCGAGGGTGAGGTAGGGGTAACCGGTCTTGCGCTGAGCACGCTGGAGGATATGCGTGCGCTGTATGACGGTTTCGGTCCTGACACGGTCTCGTACGCATTATCGATTCGCCCGCCGGTATCTTCAGTCTCTCTCGCCATGCTGGCCTGTGTTGCCGAAGAGAAAGGCATCCCGCTCGCCAACGTGATAGGGACGCAGCAGAATGACCCGTTCTACCAGATGAGCGGCGGGCCGTTACAGACCACAACCCGGTTTTTCCCTATCCAGGGCACCCTGCGGCTGTGCATCGACAACATCGAATTCATGACAAACAATATGCCGCGCCTGAACTGGATGGTGACCAACGGTTACAACCTGCGTGAAACCGGCGTCAATGCCATAGAGGACGGGGCGTTTACCCTTGGTCATGCCTTCGATATATTCCGCATGGCAAAGGAACGCGGCCTCGATATCAATGGTTTCCCCAGGCGCGCCTCGTTCTTCCTGTCCTGCTCCATCGATTTTTTTGAAGAGATTGCCAAGTTCCGCGCTATGCGGCGCCTGTATGCGCGGACCATGAAGGAAGACTTCGGCGCGTCCGACCCGGCCTGCCAGCGCATGCGTTTTTCCGTGCAGTCGGCGGGCAATACGCTGACCACGCAACAGCCCGAAGTCAATATCGTACGTGCCGGCATAGAAGCCATGGCCGCGGTATTCGGCGGGGCCCAGTCGATTCATTTATGTTCCTACGACGAGGGACATGGGTTGCCGACCGAAGAATCCTCTCGTATCGCCCTCAGGACCCAGCAGGTGATAGCTTACGAATCCGGCGTTACCAAAACGGTGGACCCGCTGGGCGGGTCCTGGTACGTGGAACACCTGACCGACAGGGTTGAAAGCGAGATCAGGGACAAGCTGCTCGAAATCGACGAGCAGGGCGGGATGGCCAGGGCCGTGCAGGACGGCTGGCTGGAAGAGCAGATCAATGCCGCCCGTTACCGCAACCAGCGTGACCTGGATTCCGGACGCAAACCGCTGGTCG
>VYCZ01000348.1 GCA_009843675.1 Gammaproteobacteria bacterium
TATCTTGCCCGGCAATGAGCCGATATAGGTGCGGCGGTGGCCTCTTATCTCGGCCTCGTCCCGCACGCCTCCCAGGGACATGCGGATAAATTTCCGGTTCGTGGCGCGGGCAATGGAACGGCCCAGGGAGGTTTTACCCACCCCCGGGGGGCCCACCAGGCACAGGATCGGCCCCTTGGGTTTTCTTACCCGCTGCTGCACCGCGAGGTATTCCAGTATGCGCTGCTTGACCTTGTCCAGGCCGTAGTGGTCCTCTTCGAGGATCTGCTCCGCCTTGTTGATATCCCGCGAGATCTTGCTGCGCTTCTTCCAGGGAACGTTCACCAGCCAGTCGATATAATTCCTTACCACGGTCGCCTCGGCGGACATGGGCGGCATCATCTTCAACTTGCCCAACTCCGCTTCCGCTTTCTTCTTGGTCTCCCTGGTCATACCCGACTTGGCGATCTTGTTGCTCAACTCCTCCATTTCATTGGGCGCTTCGTCTATCTCGCCCAGTTCCTTTTGGATCGCCTTCATCTGTTCATTGAGGTAATACTCGCGCTGGCTTTTCTCCATTTGCGACTTGACCCGTCCGCGGATGCGTTTTTCCACGTTCAGCAGGTCGATCTCCTTCTCCATCAGGCTTATCAGGTATTCCAGGCGCTCCTGCACGTCCACCTTTTCCAGCACCGCCTGCTTTTCTTCAATCTTTATCGACATGTGCGCGGCGATGGTATCCGCAAGGCGGGAAGGATCGTCGATACTGGACAGGGATGAGAGTATTTCCGGAGGAACCTTCTTGTTCAGCTTCACGTATTGTTCGAACTGGTTCAGGGCCGGACGCAGCAGTATCTCGACGGCCCGCTCTTCCAGGTCATCCTCTTCCAGCAGTTCGGTATTGGCGAAAAACATCGAATCCGTCTCGATATAATCGACAACCTGCGCTCTCTGGGCGCCTTCCACCAGCACCTTGATGGTGCCGTCCGGCAGTTTCAGCAACTGCAGGATGTTGGACATCGCTCCCATTTCATAAATCTGGTCGATATCCGGGTCATCTTCACCGGCGCTCTTCTGGGCAACCAGCAGTATCTGCTTGTTGCCGTTCATGGCGGTATCCAGCGCCCTGATGGATTTCTCCCTGCCCACAAATAACGGGATCACCATATACGGGTAAACCACTACATCGCGTAACGGCAGAACGGGAAGAACCTGGAGCGGGCGTTTTGAGGTACCGGACATAACTGTAGGCAATATGTGAATGTAACCCTGTTAATGAGGGCGGCTACGGCAGATTTCAAGGGGCGGGAGAAATTCTCCCGGGCTAATCCGCATCGGACGCCGCCTTCGGCAATTCGCCACCCTCGTAGATCATCAGCGGTTTTGACTCGCCGCCGATCACACCGGAATCGATCACCACCTTGGTCACCCCATCGGTGGAGGGCAGGTCATACATGGTGTCGAGCAATACGTTTTCCATGATGGAACGCAAACCGCGGGCGCCGGTCTTCCTTTCCATGGATTTCCTGGCGACCTTGCGCAAGGCATCATCACGAAACTCAATTTCGCAGTTTTCCATCTCGAACATGCGTTCGTATTGCTTGGTGAGCGCATTCTTCGGCTCAACCAGTATCTTTACAAGCTGTTCCTCGTCGAGTTCGTCCAGGGTCGCCACCACGGGTAGGCGGCCGACGAATTCCGGGATCAGGCCGTACTTGATCAGGTCTTCGGGCTCAACAGTCTGGATCAGGGCGCTGGCGCTCTTCCTGTCCGACAGGCTCTTCACTTCGGCGGAAAACCCGATACCGGCTTTTCCGAGCGCTCCCGGATGATCTTGTCGAGACCCGCGAACGCGCCGCCGCAGATGAACAGGATGTCGGCCGTATTCACCTGCAGGAACTCTTGTTGCGGGTGTTTGCGCCCACCCTGCGGCGGGACTGACGCCACCGTACCCTCGATCAGCTTCAGCAAGGCCTGCTGCACCCCTTCGCCGGAGACGTCGCGGGTGATGGACGGATTGTCGGACTTGCGGGAAATCTTGTCTATCTCATCAATATACACGATACCCGTCTGGGCCTTTTCCACGTCGTAATCGCATTTCTGCAGCAGCTTCTGGATGATGTTCTCCACGTCCTCGCCCACGTAACCCGCCTCGGTCAGGGTAGTGGCGTCGGCATTGGTGAAGGGCACGTTGAGCAGGCGCGCAAGCGTCTCGGCCAGCAGGGTCTTGCCGCTGCCGGTAGGGCCTATCAGCAACACGTTGCTCTTTGCCAGCTCCACGTCGGATTTTTTCACGCCCTGGTCGAGTCGCTTGTAGTGGTTGTAAACCGCAACCGACAGTATCTTTTTGGCGATATCCTGGCCGATGACATACTCGTTCAGTATCTCATTGATCTCATGAGGGGTAGGCAGTGCGTTGGTGGCCCCGGAAATCGACCTCTCCTGGATTTCCTCCCAGATGATATCGTTGCACAGTTCAACGCATTCATCACAGATAAATACGGAGGGGCCTGCAATCAGCTTGCGCACCTCATGCTGGCTCTTGCCGCAGAAAGAGCAGTATAAAAGCCTGTCACCTTCGCCTGATTTACCTTGTTTGTTGCCGCTCATAACTTAACCTGGATAGCATAGGTGTAATCGTTTCAATCCGTTACCTGACTATGTCCCGACGTCACCGGCTGCAGCCGGCGCGGACTGCCGCGAAGACAGCACAGCATCGACCAGCCCGTAATCCCTCGCCTCTTCAGAACTCATGAACTTATCCCGCTCGGTATCCTGCTGTATTCTATCAACAGACTGCCCCGTATGTGAGACGAAAATCTGGTTCAGCCTCTCACGCGCCTTCAGAATCTCTTTCGCATGAATGTCTATATCCGTCGCTTGCCCCTGAAATCCTCCCAGGGGTTGATGGATCATAACCCGCGAATGCGGCAGGCAGAAGCGTTTTCCTGCGGCGCCGCCCGTCAGCAGCAATGCGCCCATGCTGGCAGCCTGGCCGACGCACATGGTGCTGACATCCGGCTTGACGAACTGCATGGTATCGTAAACGGCCAGGCCGGCGGAAACCGACCCTCCCGGTGAATTGATATAGAAATGGATATCCTTGTCGGGGTTCTCCGACTCCAGGAACAACAACTGGGCAACAATCAGGTTGGCTACGTGATCCTCGACAGGGCCGACCAGGAAGACCACCCGCTCTTTCAGCAGGCGCGAATAAATATCATAGGCGCGCTCGCCGCGGGAAGTCTGCTCCACGACCATGGGAACCAGGTTGAGTGCCTTTATGTCCGCCTTATCCATTATGATTAGTCTGCCCTTTATTCATCAATTCGTCAAACGACAATGATTTATCCTTTACCTTGCCGAGCGAGGAAATGCAGCCGATGACCTCGTCCTCCAGCGCAATGGATTCAATTTCGGCCAGGCGTTTCTCATCATTATAATACCAATTGACGAAAGCTGTAGAATCTTCATAAGAT
>VYCZ01000353.1:0-558 GCA_009843675.1 Gammaproteobacteria bacterium
GATCTCCGGCTGCTTCCATGAGCCTGCCGGTTACCATTTCAACGCCGGCCTGAGCATTTACAACAACAGCGCAGGTTTCCACGGCGGGCAAAACGGATAATGCACGGCCGATAAAGTCAGGGTATCCCGGCGTATCGATGAGATTAACGTGGCTGCCCTGGTAATCCAGGCTGGCAATCGCGCTGTCCAGCGAATGTTGGTGAGTTTTCTCCTGCGGGTCAAAATCGCATACGGTCGTTCCCCGCGCCACCGATCCTTTCTGATTGATCGCGCCAGCGCCCTGCAGCAAGGCTTCCACCAGCGTGGTCTTGCCCGAACCGCTATGGCCGGTAATGGCAATATTGCGAATGTTTTCAGTTGCATAGGACACCGATGACACCTCCTCGATCTTGTTATTGTTCCCCTGAAGCTATGGGATGATAGCATACATCATTTTTTTCAATCCGGCAGGTGGGGCCGGCCCAGGTATTCATGGGATTGCATTTCGGTAAGTCTGCTTGCGGTGCGCCTGTATTCCCGGGCCAGGCGCCTGCCGATGTAAAGCTCCTGTGCTGCGAC
>VYCZ01000353.1:568-3456 GCA_009843675.1 Gammaproteobacteria bacterium
AAAATTCGTCCACCATGGTAATAAAACGTCTTGCCCTGTCATTGTCCATATCATCCATTTGCGGGATGCCTTCCACGAATACCGTTTGAAACTGCCGGGCTATTTCAATGTAATCGGCAACGCCGCGGGGACCGTCACATAGTTCGATGAAATCAAACCAGACTACGCCGGAAGCGAGCCGCCTCACTTTTAACTCCCGGCCTTCCAATTCAATGGAAGTATTCGCATCCGCGATTCCCGAAGCTATTTTTGCAAAACTCTCCGCCAGTCGTTGCCGGCTGTCGGCGTCCAGGGGATGGTGGTAGGTCCTGGCCTGGTCCAGGTAACGCAAGCGATAATCGATACCGGTATCAAGATTGATCACGCTGGCATGCTGTTTGATCAATTCAATTGCCGGTAGAAACCGTTCCCGTTGCAAACCACCCCAATAGAGCCTGTTGGGATGTTCATTGGAGGTGGCGACCAGGGTTACCCCGCGCCTGAATAACTCGCTCAACAGGCCGCTCAGCAGCATCGCATCGGTAATGTCCGAGACGTGAAACTCATCGAAACAGATTACGGTGGTATTCCTGGCAAGCTTGTCCGCAACCAGCCTGAGCGGCGCCTCCACGTTGGAGAGTTGTTTCAATTCTGCGTGCACCCATTGCATGTAGCGGTGAAAATGCACGCGCAACTTGTGCTCAAAAGGAAGACAGTCGTATAACATATCCACAACATATGTCTTGCCGCTACCGACACTGCCCCAGAGATATAAGCCCGGGACCTGTCTGTTCCGGGTTGAAGATAGCCGCGTGAATAAACGCCTGATGCGGTTGCCCGATCCTGCGGCGGCCAGATCATCGTATAATGACTGAACCTGCTTAATGACAACAGCCTGAGCCGGATCAGGTATGATCCTGCCCTTGTCAATATCGGACTGGTAGCGTTGTACTGGAGTCATGCTCAATTATGTTACTCGGTATCGCTGGTTTTATTTTACTGCTGGTGTTGATCCTGGGTCCTCACCTGTGGACAAAATACGTTTTCAAGCGCTATGACGCCATTGTGGACGAATTGCCCGGAACCGGTGGAGAACTGGCTCACCACTTGGTTGAACGTTTGAGGCTGACCGGCTGCAAGGTCGAGGCGCTGGAGCGCGGCGGTGATCACTACGACCCGGAAAACAGGGCCGTGTGCCTGTCTCCCGGTGTATATGAGCGTAAGTCCCTGACCTCGGTTGTGGTTGCCGCACACGAAGTCGGCCATGCCCTGCAGCACCAGTTCGGCTTCAAACCTCTTTACCTGCGCTGGAAACTGGCCAAGTATATCGCGTATACCGAAAAAACGGCATCGATCATACTGGTCAGTTTCCCGTTTGTAACCATTCTGATAAAGTCGCCCCTGGTCGGTGTCCTTATGCTTGGTTCCGGTATCCTGATACTGGTGCTGCCGGTTGTATTTCACCTCGTTACATTGCCCGTCGAGTGGGACGCAAGTTTCAAGCGCGCCCTGCCGCTGTTGATTGAGGGGGAATACCTGCCGCGCAGCGCAGAACCCGTAGCGCGCCGCATCCTGACAGCGGCGGCGCTGACCTATGTTTCCGCTTCCCTGTCCAGCCTGCTGAATTTCTACCGCTGGATCGCGTTTTTACGGCGTTAACAGGACGATGCCGGGGCATTTTTACCTGTCGCATATTATAATCGGAGTTCAATGTCGGGCGAATATCGATGACAGGAGGGAGTAAGTGACCACATTCGTGTTGATCCACGGCGCATTTTCCGGTGGTTGGAGCTGGGACCCGGTACGTGGGCCCTTAACGATGGCCGGGCATGAAGTCATTACGCCCGATCTGCCCAGCCAGGGCGATGATCAAACTCCCTTATCGGAAATCACCCTGGACAGGTACTGCGACCGGGCCGTCGAAGTCCTCGACCGGTGCCGGGAACCCGTGGTGCTTGCAGGCCACAGTCTCGGGGGCATATCCATATCCCAGGCGGCAGAGCGCCGGCCCGGCAGGATTAAGCTGCTGGTCTACGTCGCGGCATTTCTGCTCCCGGACGGGAGTTCACCCAAACATTTCTGGGGCAACCAGCCTGTGCAGTCGCCGGTCATCAGCCATTGTGATGTTTCCGATGACGGTGTGGTTACCTTCAGGAAAGAGCATATCGCCGGCATCATTTACAACACCTCGCCACAGGCAGCCGTGGAGAAAGCGGTAAGATTGCAACGCCCCATGGCGCGCAAACCCCTGGGGACGCCGTTGCGTCTGAGTGAGGAAAATTTCGGACGGGTGCCCCGGGTCTATTTCGAAGCGCTGGAAGACAAGGCCATACCCATCGAATACCAGCGCAAGATGGTGCAGGCCATGCCTTGTGGCAAGGTCGTTACCTTTGCCGCGGACCATGCGCCCATGGCATCCGCCACGGATCAGTTCGTCAGGGAACTGCTGGCGCTCGCATAAATCTCATGTCCGGGAACAAGCCATCGCCCTGGCAGGACTATCTCGCTGCCGGTCTGGGTTTTCGCAACCATTGGTATCCGGCGTTTTTCAGCAATGAGCTCAAGGAAGCGGACGCCAGTTCCGGCAATGGTGAACCCGTGCAGCATTTTCGTTGCGAGGTTATCCTTGGGGAAAGGATCCTGTTTCGCAGGATAAACGGACAGGTGTATGCGATACATGACCAGTGCATCCACAAGGGAGTGCCGCTGTCGAAAAAGCCGGAATGTTATACGCGGGAGACGATTACCTGCTGGTATCACGGTTTCACCTACGACCTGGAATCCGGCAAGCTCATCAATATCATCACCGATCCGAACAGCGCCCTGATCGGCAGACACGTGATAAAGACTTATCCGGTCAGGGAAACCCAGGGGCTAGTATTCGTATACATCGGTGACGGGGAACCGAC
>VYCZ01000429.1:0-2486 GCA_009843675.1 Gammaproteobacteria bacterium
GGCGCGCGGCATGCCGTTGCGCCCTGGCGCGCAGGTCGTCCAGGTCTATGTTGCCGTCGTCGTCGCAGGCGACCACCACCACCTCCATACCGGCCATGACCGCGCTTGCCGGGTTGGTGCCGTGGGCCGAGGCCGGTATCAGGCATACGTTGCGCTCGCCCTCGCCCTGCTGTTGCTGGTACTTGCGGATCGCCAGCAACCCGGTGTACTCCCCCTGCGAACCGGCATTGGGTTGCAGCGAGAAGGCGGTGAAGCCGGTGAGGTCGCACAGCATGTCTTCCAGTTCCTCGAACAACTGCATGTAGCCCTGGGCCTGGTCCAGGGGCACGAACGGGTGGATGGCGTTGAAATCCCGGTATGACAGGGCTTCCAGTTCCGTTGCCGCGTTCAGTTTCATGGTGCACGAGCCCAGTGGGATCATGGCGCGGTCCAGGGCTATGTCGCGGCGCGCCAGCCGGCGCATATAGCGCATCATCTCGGTTTCGCTGTGATACAGCTCGAACACGGGGTGCTGCAGTATGGCGCTGCTGCGAAACAGTTGCGCGGGGATGCATTCCTTCAGGCCTCGGTCCAGTTCGTCGATGTCCAGCCGTTGTTCCGCGTCGGAGGCGAACACCTTCCACACGGCCGTGAGTTCCGCGCGGGTGGTGGTCTCATCGAACGCGATGCCGAGATAATCGGCGTCATACATCCGCAGGTTGATCTGCGCCTCGCGGGCCTTGGCGGCAAGACGCCGGGCGCGGCTGGGCACACGGACCTTTATCGTGTCGAAATAGCGGCTGCTGACGACGCGGTAACCGAGTTGCTCCAGGCCGGCGGCGAGTACCTGGGTCAGGCGATGGACCCGTTCCGCGATCAGGCGCAGTTCCGCCGGTCCGTAATAGATGGCGTAGAAGCTCGCGATGACCGCCGGCAGCACCTGCGAGGTGCAGATATTGCTGGTGGCTTTGTCCCGGCGGATGTGCTGTTCGCGGGTTTGCAACGCCATCCGCAACGCGCGGTCTCCCCGGTTGTCTATGGACACGCCGATGAGGCGTCCGGGCATGGAACGCACGAATTTTTCCCTGGATGCGAAATACGCGGCATGGGGGCCGCCGTAACCCATGGGCATACCGAAGCGCTGGGTATTGCCGACCACGATATCCGCGTCCATTTCGCCGGGCGGCGTTAACAGCACCAGGGCGAGGATGTCGGCGGCGACGCTGACGATCGCCCCCTGTCCGTGGGCCTGTTCTATCGGCCCGCGCAGGTCCGCCACTTCGCCGCTGCTGCCGGGGTACTGGAACAGGGCGCCGAATACGTCCCTGTCCGCCAGGTCCGAAAGCGGGTCTCCCACGTGCACTTCGTAACCGAACCAGTGCGCCCGGGTCCGCACCACCGAGATGGTCTGCGGGTGGCAGTCCCGATCGACGAAGAACAACCTGCTGTCCTTTTTGCCTACGCGTTTTGCCATGCTCATGGCCTCTGCCGCGGCCGTGGCTTCATCGAGCATGGAGGCATTGGCGATCTCCATCCCGGTCAGGTCGGTGATCATCTGCTGGAAGTTAAGCAGGGCTTCCAGGCGGCCCTGGCTGATCTCGGCCTGGTAAGGCGTGTAGGCGGTGTACCAGGCCGGGTTCTCCAGCACGTTGCGTTTTATCACCGCCGGCATGATGGTGTCGTGATAGCCCATGCCGATCATGGAGGTGAACACGCGGTTTCTCCTGCGCATGCGGCGCAGGCGCACACCGACCTCGCGTTCGCTGATGGTCCGGGTCAGCGCCAGCGGCTGTTCGGATATGATGGATTCGGGAACGGCCCTGTCGACAATCTGTTCCAGGTCGTCCAGGCCCAGGTAAGTCGCCATTTCCCGGATCTGGTGCCGGTCCGGGCCGATGTGACGGCGGGTGAACCCGCCCCGCATTTCTAGTTTTTCCAGCTTCATGGTCGATAATAACGATGTTTGATGAATGGGAGTTCCATCAGGCGGATTTTTTGTGTACATCTGTGGATGTACACGAGTTTTTTCAGCTTCATGGTCGATAATAGCGATGTTTGATGAATGGGAGTTCTGCGACGCGGATTGTATGTGTGCGCCCGCGGATGTCCACGTGTAATTCCATCCCTGTTTCGGCGTATTTCCGGTCAACGTAACCCATGGCGACAGGGCGGCCCACACTTGGTCCGAACCCGCCGCTGGTGATCCTGCCCACGGCCTGTTTCCCCGTATCGAGAATCGTTGCTCCCGCGCGCACGGGGACCCTGCCTTCCACGAGAAAACCGCGCCGCAGCCTGCCGGTGGGCGCTTTCAGTATTTTCCCGGCGCCGGGAAACCGCGCCTGCGCCGAACCGTCCCGGTACTTCCCGGCGATAACCCAGGTCAACCCAGCTTCCATGGGCGTCGTCCCGGCATCGATGTCCTGGCCGTAGAGACACAGGCCCGCCTCCAGCCGCAATGAATCCCGGGCGCCGAGGCCGGCCGGTTCCGCTTCATCGTGCCGCAACAG
>VYCZ01000429.1:2496-3447 GCA_009843675.1 Gammaproteobacteria bacterium
CCGCAACAGGGCTTCCGCCAGTTGTACGGCCCCCGAACCGGGAACGGAAATCTCGAAGCCGTCCTCCCCGGTGTAGCCGCAGCGGTTGATAAACGCGGGGACTCCATCGAGACTGGATTCGACCGCGCTCAGAAACGGCATGGTTCTGCACTCCGGGTACAGGTTCGCCAGTACGTCTGCCGCCCGCGGCCCCTGTAACGCCAGCAAGGCCCGGTCATGCAGCATTTCCACCGCGTAGTCCGGCCCCAGGCCCTGCCTGAGGTAGGCATAATCGGTTTCCCGGCACGCGGCGTTCACGACCATGAACAGGTGTTCCGGAGTCCGGGTCAGCATCAGGTCGTCGATGATTCCGCCCTCCGTGTTGGTGAGCAGCGTATAGCATTGCCGGTACGGCGCCAGGGTGCTGATATCGCCGGTCACCAGGCGTTCCATCGCCTGCTCGATGCCTCCCCCCGACAGGCGCACCTGTCCCATGTGGGAAACATCAAACAGGCCGGCGCCGCTACGGGTATGGAGATGCTCCGCCATGATCCCGCGCCGGTATTGCAACGGCATTTCATAACCGGCAAAGGCCGTGAACCTGGCGCCCTGCTGCGCATGCAGGTCATGCAACGGCGTTTTTTTCAGCGTGGCATTCATAAAACAAGAATACAGGACAAGGAAATTATATGGGTGTCCTCAATTTTAATATATGGGGTCAGGGTAAAATTTCTGACGAAACTCTTACTCTGACCCCGAAAGTGACACGTAAATTCAATAAATTCAGAGTAAATTCAGGACACCCATGTAGTTATTCGCGGGACAAATCGGCAGGACAGCCGATTTGCAAACTACGTCTTTGTAGTTTGCCCCTGCGGGGCCAGCTGCGCTGTCCAAATTCGTTCCGGACGAATTTGTGCACGGCGATAGCCGCCCGCAGGGTTGCATCCAGGGAAGGATGCAATGAGTGAC
>VYCZ01000312.1 GCA_009843675.1 Gammaproteobacteria bacterium
TCCTCGTACAACTCCCTGTACATGGCGTCTTCCACCGCTTCATCGGGCCTGATGCCGCCCTGGGGAAACTGCCAGGCGTCCATTCCGACCCGCTTCGCCCAGAACAGGCGATTGTCTTCGTTGAACAGGACGATCGCCACGTTGGCGCGGAAGCCGTATGAATCAATTTGTGAACGCGATCGGGCCATTGTGTCGGTTATAGCGGTAAAACAAGCGTGATATTTCTAACACAGAACAAGCCGGGCGGCAAGCGGCATGGATTTCCTGCGCGTTAACTGAACAGGTGCTTTATCGCCTCTCTCTCCTGTTCCAGTTCCGCCCGGGTTACCTCCATCCTGATCCTGCTGAATTCGTTGATATCGAGCCCGCGCACTATCCCGTAATCACCGCCGGAGCAGGTGACGGGAAAGGAATAGACGATGCCTTCGGGAATACCGTAGGAACCGTCAGCGGCGACGGCCATGCTGGTCCAGTCGTTTTCCGGGGTGCCGAACGCCCAGTCACGGGCATGGTCCAGGATCGCGTTTGCCGCCGACGCCGCGCTGGATGCGCCCCTGGCCTTGATGATTTCGGCGCCGCGCTTTGCCACGCCGGGGATGAACTCATTTTCATACCAGTCCCGTTCAACCAGGTCCAGCGCCGCCTTACCCTCTACCAGGGCGTGGTGGAGGTCCGGGTATTGCGTGGTTGAATGATTCCCCCAGACGGTAAGGCTGCGGATAACGTCAACCGGGCACTGCACCCGGGCGGCAAGCATCGCCAGCGCCCTGTTATGGTCCAGGCGCATCATCGCCATGAACCGGCGCGGGTCCAGGTCGGGCGCATTTTTCATTGCGATCAATGCATTGGTATTGGCCGGGTTGCCGACGACGAGGACCTTGACGTCCCGCTTCGCATGCTCGTTCAATGCCTTGCCCTGTACGCTGAAGATTTCGGCATTGCTCAACAACAGGTCTGCGCGCTCCATTCCCGGGCCGCGCGGCCTGGCACCGACCAGGAAGGCAAAATCCGCATCCCGGAAAGCGGCGTTGGCATCGGCGCTGGTCACTACCCCTGCCAGGTTGGCAAAAGCGCAGTCTTCCAGTTCCATCACCACGCCGTCCAGCGCCGGCAAGGCCGGTGGAATCTCAAGAAGTTGCAGGATCACCGGTTGATCCTTGCCGAGCAACTCCCCGGCGGCAACCCGGAACAGCAAGGCATAGCCGATCTGGCCGGCTGCGCCGGTCACGGCAACGCGCACAGGGGGTTTCATGTTTACCTCTCCTCGATGGGTACGTAATCGCGGGTCTGCCGGCCGATATATAACTGTCTCGGACGGCCGATACGAAAATCCCTGTCCTTCATCAGCTCCATCCACTGGGCAACCCAGCCGGCGCTGCGCGCCAGGGCGAACATCACCGTGAACATGGAGGTGGGGATACGCAGGGCCTGGTAGATCAGGCCGGAATAGAAATCAACGTTGGGATACAGCTTGCGCTTGATGAAATATTCATCCTCCAGCGCTATCCGTTCCAGTTCCATGGCGATCTCGAACAGGGGCTGGTTCAGCTTTTCCTCCTCCAGCAGATCATGGCAGGCCTTGCGGATGATTTTTGCCCTGGGATCATAGTTCTTGTAAACCCGGTGTCCGAAGCCCATCAGGCGGAACGGGTCTTTCCTGTCTTTTGCCCGGGCAACGTATTTCGGAATGTTGGACGTACTGCCAATCTCCTCCAGCATGCGCACCACGGCTTCGTTAGCCCCGCCGTGGGACTTGCCCCACAAGGTGGTAATGCCCGCGGCGATACAGGCAAAAGGATTGGCTTCCGAACTACCCGCAAGGCGCACGGTCGAAGTGCTGGCATTCTGTTCATGATCCGCATGCAGGATAAACAACAGGTCCAGCGCGCGTACCGCAGCCGCTGAGGGTGTGTATTCCTCCGTAGGCCATGAAAACGTCATGTACATGAAATTCTCGACGTAGCTGCGCGCATTATCGGGATAGACGAACGGCAGTCCGGATGCGTAACGATAGCACTTCGAGGCCACATTGGGCATTTTGGCGATAATGCGCCTGGCGGTTATCAGGCGGTTATCAGGGTCCCAGATATCGGTCCGGTCATGGTAATAGGACGCGATGGCGTTGGCCACACCCGCCATAATCGACATCGGGTGGGCATCATAGCGGTAGGCAGAGTAAAACCTGGAAATGTGCTCATGGGTCATCATGTGCATCTTGATGGCATGTGCCCATTCATCCATCTGCTTGCGAGTCGGCAATTCACCGTGGATAAGCAGGTAAACGACTTCCAGGAAAGTGCTTTGTTCCGCCAGTTGTTCTATCGGGTAACCGCGATGCAACAGGACGCCTTTCTCTCCATCCAGGTAAGTCACCGCGCTGCGGCAACTGGCGGTGGTCACAAAACCCGGGTCAAAGGTAAACATGCCCAGTTCCTTGTACAGGGATTTGGTATTGATAACCGGAGGGCCGCAAGTGCCCTCCAATACCGGACATTCGACCTGCTTGCCGGTCATGTTATCGGTAATCGTAACCGTGCGAGTCATGAAACCGCCTCCTCATCTCAGGGGACACTATTTTTATTATGGAAACTCTTTATCAGAGGTTCCTTATTATTATACGCGCGAATGTCCTATAATACTTCCTTCGGCGTTTTACGGTTATCAACATCGTATCAAACGGAACTTTCAGACAACGATGAGCAACACTGATCCATCTCATTTTTTCAGCGGCAATACCGCCTTCGTCGAGGACGTCTATGAGCGGTATCTTGAAGATCCCGCCAGCGTGTCCGTTGAATGGCGCCAGTATTTTGATGCCCTGCAACGGGAACCCGCGCAGTCCGGTGGCGCCGGCAGCACAAAGGCTGAAGAGCCGGCGCGCGCGGCTGAAACCACACAGGCTCCGACTCCGGAACCCGCAATCGCCGTCAATACGGACAACAAAAAACAGGCCTCGGTATTACAGTTGATCAATGCCCACCGTTTCCGCGGGCACCAGCAAGCGGACCTGGACCCCCTGAAACAGCACGAGCGGCCGAAAGTCCCGGAACTGGACCCCGCTTATTACAATTTCACGGAGGAAGACCTGACGCTGACTTTCAATACGGGCTCCCTGTTTGCGCCCGATGAACTGACGCTGGCTGAAATTTTCTACATCGTCAAGAGCACCTATTGCCGGACGATCGGCGCCGAGTACATGCACATCAACGAGACGGAACAAAAACGCTGGATACAGCGCCGGATGGAAGAATCCGAAGGCCAGCACCGGTTCTCGAAGGAAAAACGGAAACGCATACTGGAACGCGTCATTGCCGCCAATGCCCTGGAACAATACCTGCACAGGAAATACGTGGGACAGAAACGTTTCTCGCTGGAGGGCGGCGAATCCCTGATCCCGCTGCTGGACGAACTGGTGCAGGCGGGCGGTGAAGCCGG
>VYCZ01000201.1 GCA_009843675.1 Gammaproteobacteria bacterium
CTTCCCACCAGACGACTTTGTCCTTGATAGTGTCCAGTTTGCGGAACGCGCGGGCGATGCCTTCCTCACTTGACAGGACTTCATAGACCTGGTCCGCCGGCACTCCGTCCGCCACCAGGGCGAATTCCAGGTTGGCGTTCGGCGTCCGCCGCATGCCCCGGCGCCCCGGAAACTTCCCAAGGTCGAAGAAATCGGCCATGGTCGCAGGCTTCAGATCGGGGAAGAGCGTATCGTTATAGGCATATACCGTGCTGTAGATGAGGCCTTTCGCGCCGCAATCGACATCAAAGGCGTCCAGGAAATCCTCCGTCGCCGGGGTGCCGTCCGGCGCCGCGGGGAGGGTTTCGTAATCGATGGTTTCCAGCAGTCCCTCATCGCAACCCAGCAGCGTATCGCCTGCCTCCATATCGATCACGTCCCAGGTCACGTTGCCGGTCTCGGCCTGCGCCCTGACCTGGGCAAGGCCGCCGTTGTACTCATCCAGCTTGATTTGAATGCCGGTCTCCTCGACGAAACGCTCGTGGTACGCCTTGACGGAACTTCGGGCGTAGGAACCGCCCCAGGACACTACGGTAATGAAGTTATCCTCCTGCGCTCCGGACGGGACAGGCGCGAGTATCAGGGTCAAGGTCCAGGCTGCGGCGAGCCGGACGGATGTCTTTTTGGTATTCAACAGATTTCCTCCTATTGTGTTTTTTCTGCAGTAAGCCTCTTGTTCGTCATCCCGAACCCCCGGCGTCAAGCGCCCGGCAATCGGTGACCAGCCAGCCCAAGGTGACGGTGTCTCCAGGGAGGATCCCGCCGTGCCCGATGATGTTGGGAATCTTCACGATAAACTGCGATTGTCCTAGCAGTGAGGCGTGTATCCGCAGGTAATCGCCCATGAAGATAATATCTTCCACTTCAGCCTCAAAGCAGTTGGGGTAGAGCTGCGGAGCCGGGTTCAGCGCCACCCTTTCCGGCCGGATGGTGAGACAGATATGCGAATCGTTTTCATTGACGGCCACGGGGAATGCCCGCACAGTTTGTCCGGCCACCTCCACCCGGCACTCGTCCGGGCTCCATTCGACTATCCGGCCCTCGACCTGGTTGTTCTCGCCGATGAAATTGGCCACGAACAGGCGTTGCGGTTCCTCGTAAAGGGCCTCCGGCGAGGCCACCTGGCAGATGCGCCCCTGGTCCATGACCGCGACCCGGTCCGACAATACCATGGCTTCGCCCTGGTCATGGGTTACGTAGATCATAGTCACATCCAGCCGTTGCTGGAGGTTCCTGATCTCGTACTGCATCTCTTCGCGCAGGCGCCGGTCCAGGGCGCCCAGGGGTTCATCCATCAATATGAGGTCCGGTTCAAATACCAGCGCGCGTGCTATGGCTACCCGCTGCTGCTGGCCGCCGGACAGGTGCGCGGGACGGCGCCCGGCAAAATCCTGCAACTGCACCATATCCAGGGCGCGCATGACACTCCGCTCTGTCTCTTCCCTGGCGATGCGCCGGGCCTGCAAGGGGAATGCAAGGTTTTCGGCAATCGTCATGTGGGGGAAAAGGGCATAGTGCTGGAACACGACACCTATGTTCCTTTTCCATGGCTTCACCTGGTTGACGGGCCGGCCGTTCAACCAGATTTCGCCGCTGCTGGGTTCCTCGAAGCCGGCCAGCATCTTCAGGCAGGTGGTCTTACCGGATCCGGACGGTCCGAGCAAGGTAACGAATTCACCGCGCTTGACGCTCAGGCTGAAATCCCTGACTGACAACGTCCGTCCGTCATAGCTCTTGCTGACTTCCGAGAACTTAACAAAAGCGTGGTTATTATTGTCAGCCATGGAAACGGTTAATGAAACGCCGGGATTTTTTCAATATACGGGTTAAAATACAGGCAATGAACAGGATTGGCCGGACATTATATACAATAACGGGAATAAATGGGGTCAGAGTAAAATCGCTACCATGAAAACCGGGGTCAGAGTAAGAAATTCGCCAGAATTTTTACTCTGACCCCATAAAGCAAAAACATGTCAAAAACGAACAGCAAACTGGCCATCGACTTCTGCGGCATGCGTTTCGATACGCCATTGGTGTTACTGTCCGGCTGTGTCGGTTTCGGTGAGGAATATACCCGGGTCAAGGGTTTCTCCAACCGGGATGCTGGCGCTGTCTGCCTGAAAGGGACGACGCTGGAGCCGCGCCTGGGCAACCCGCCCCATCGCGTTGCCGAAACCTGGATGGGCATGCTGAATTCCATCGGCCTGCAAAACCCCGGCGCGCGCAAGGTGGTGGATGAATACCTGCCGAAACTGGATTTTTCCGAGACCCGGTTCATCGCCAATGTGTGCGGATCGACGATCGAGGAATACGTCGAGGTGACCCGTATCTTCCATGACTCACCGATTGACGCCATAGAGATCAACATTTCCTGTCCCAATATCAAGGAGGGGGGCGTCAGCTTCGGTAATTACCCGGAGATGTCGGCCCAGGTCGTGGCGGCGTGCCGGCGCGAGACCGACAAACCGCTCATAACCAAGCTGTCGCCGAACCAGACGGACATCGTGGAAAACGCGCGTCAATGCATCGCTGCCGGCAGTGACGCCCTGGCGGTGATCAACACCGTTACGGGCATGGCCGTCGACCTGGAAACGCGCACTCCCGTCATCGGGACGAACCAGGGCGGGCTGTCCGGCCCGGCCATCAAGCCCATCGCCCTGCTGAAGACCTGGCAGGTGTACCAGGTATGCAGGGAGAAGAACATACCGGTAATAGGGCAGGGCGGAATCACGACAGCAAACGATGCCCTGGAATTCTTCCTTGCCGGCGCCAGCGCCATAGGCATCGGCACCGCCCTGTTCTACGATCCGCTGGTGTGCAAGAAGATCAATGCCGGCATCGTGCAATACCTGGATAAGCACGGCCTGGACAACGTCACGGAACTGGTGGGGACGTTGCGGACGTGATTTGCCCGTAACTGACGTGAACAGGGTGTAGGCAGATGAAACTCGAAGACCTCCAGCCTGACACAACCATCACCGGCATTCTTGCCAACGAGAGTGTGACTGTGGTGAACGTGCGCTGGTTTGGTTCTGATGCGCTGGAGTTGACCTATAAAACGTCTTCGGGAAAGGTCGGCAACGAGATCCTTTACCGCCAGGGTCAGGACCGGTTGGAAATCGTCAAGGTCGGGCGGCCCTGGAATTTCGATGGAGACGGCGCCCGGTTCCGTCTGGTGTCCGAGGCCCTGCGTATCCGTCTGGCCCACCTGTTTGACCCTCTGCTGGCGGTGCACAGTTCCGTGGTGGACCCGCTGCCGCACCAGATTACCGCGGTGTATGAGGCTATGTTGCCGCGCCAACCTCTGCGCTTCCTGTTGGCCGATGATCCGGGCGCCGGCAAAACCATCATGGCGGGACTGCTCATCAGGGAGCTGA
>VYCZ01000465.1 GCA_009843675.1 Gammaproteobacteria bacterium
TGGAATCACTTTTTTTGTGAAATTCGTGGGGATAAGTCAGACTCTGACCCCTGATATTACACAGTAAAACACAACACCATGAAATACCTGAGACGTAAACTGCTTGTCCTGCTTGCCGGAATCTGCCCGAGCATCGCATCCGGCGCCGTCACGGTGGTGCCTCCGCCGCCTGAGATCGACGCGGTTTCCTACCTGATCGTGGACTCGGATAGCGGATATTACCTGGTGGAAAAAAATATAGACCGCCGGGTGGAACCCGCCAGCCTCACCAAGATGATGACCGCCTACGTGGCGGCCAGTCAAATCTCCGGAGGCCATATCGCCATGACCGACCAGGTGACCGTCAGCGAGAGGGCATGGCGCATGGGGGGCTCGCGTATGTTCATTGAAGTGGGGAACAAGGTCAGTGTCGAAGACCTGTTGAAGGGCGTGATCATCCAGTCCGGCAACGATTCCAGTGTCGCGCTGGCGGAGCATATTTCCGGCACGGAGGAAGCCTTTGCAGATCTCATGAACCAGTATGCCGCCGAGCTGGGCATGAAGGACACCCGTTTCACGAACAGTTCCGGCTGGCCCGACGAGAATCATTACACGACGGCCAGGGACCTGGCTACTCTGGCGCGCGCCCTGATCAGGGATTACCCGGACATCTATGCGCTGCATGCCGTAAGGGAATTCACTTACAACGACATAAAACAATCCAACCGGAACAGCCTCCTGTGGGCGGATTCAAGCGTTGACGGGATAAAGACCGGACATACCGAAAGCGCCGGATACTGCCTCGTAGCCTCGTCCGTACGGGACGGAATACGCCTGATCTCGGTAGTCATGGGGACTGCCGGCACCAGCGCAAGGCCCAAAGCCACCCAGGCATTACTGAACTATTCCTACAGGTTTTACGAAACCAGGAAACTGTATAGCGCGGATGAGACGATAACCAACGTCAAGGTATGGAAAGGGGAACGCGACAGTCTGGACTTGGTGGTGGAAGACGATTTCGTGCTGACCCTGCCCAAGGTACAATACGATCAGATCGAGACGGTAACGACAGTTGAGGAAAACCCAATCGCGCCAATCGAAGCGGGGCAGAAACTGGGGCAACTGGAACTGTCTGTGGATGAGGAAGTTATCGCAACCCTGCCGCTGGTCGCGTCCGAAGCCATTCCCGCAGGCAATTTATTTATCCGTCTCAGAGACCATATCATACTGCAACGGAAGCTTCATAATTGACAACGGTATACCTCAACGGCAACTTCATCCCGCTGGAACAGGCACAGGTTCCGATACTGGACCGGGGGTTTATTTTCGCTGACGGAGTCTATGAGGTCATTCCGGTATTTTCAGGCAACCCGTTCAGGTTGAAGGAACACATGGAAAGATTGCGCAACAGTCTGGACGGGATCTCCCTGCAACTGGATTACGACCGTGAAAAATGGCAGTCATTGATAGATCAGCTACTGGCGCTTAACCGTGTCACTGGAGATTCGTCCATTTACATCCAGGTTACCCGGGGAGTGGCTGAAAGAAATCATTTCTACCAGGCAGGTTCCACCCCGACTGTTTTCATCTATTGCAAACCGTTGCAGGAGACGGACGTGAGCCGGGGCGTTGGCGCGGTGCTGCATGAAGATATCCGCTGGGAATACTGCCACATAAAAGCGGTGGCACTGTTGCCGAACGTCATGTTGAAACAATACGCCCGTGAAAAAGACGGCTCCATCGAGGCAATTTTATACCGCGACGGATACATTACCGAAGGCGCCGCGAGCAATGTTTTCACCGTTACCGGAGATACCGTCAGCACGCCCCCCAAGAGCAACCGGCTGCTGCCGGGAATCACACGCGACCTGGTAGTGGAGTTGATCAGCGCGTCCCTGTATCAATGCCGGGAAGTACCCGTCAGCAAGGCAGAACTGCTGCAGGCCGATGAAATCTGGATCACCAGTTCCACGCTGGGGATCGCACCGGTAATCAGACTGGATGGCCATCCGGTGAGCGGCGGCAAACCCGGCCCGGCCTGGCGCGCCATCGACACGATTTACCAGGATTTCAAAAGGAATCAGTAATTCTGACAAAGTGTCGCCCTCTGGGCGACACGGTATTTACTGCCCTCAGCCCAGTACCCGCCCCGGGTTCAGAATGTCTTTCGGATCCATGGCCTGTTTCAACAGCTTCATTAACGCCAGTTCTTCCTCGCTCCTGGATTGATGCAGGTACGCCCGTTTCATGATTCCGATTCCGTGTTCGGCGGAGATTGAGCCGTTGTATGCGCCGACCTGCCTGTACACCACGTCATAGATTGTCTTCTTGTCTTCCTTCCGGTTCACCGTGAACACCAGGTGCAGGTTGCCGTCACCGATATGACCGAAGACCAGGAGCGCGGTGTCCGGCAGCAGCGCCTTGACTTCCGTTTCAAGTTGCTTGAGGAAATCCGCCATTGCATTAATTGGCACGCTCACGTCAAAATTGGCATTATCCATTATCACGGCCATGGCATCTCCAACGCCGTCACGGATCGCCCAGACGGCCTCCCTTTCCCTTTCGGATTTACAGATCACGGCATCCAGTATCCTGTCTTCCTCCAGTTCGCCGGCCAGGGCATTTTCCAGAACGGTTTGACCCGATTTGTCGCTTATCTCGGTCAATACGTATATGGGATAGCGCTCATCAAACGGACTGCTCACCGTCGGTACATGTTTAATGATGTAATCATAGTAACTGTCCCACATAACCTCGAACGAACTCAGCGACCCGCTGAATTCCCGGCTCATGAAATGCAGGAACCGGACTACTTCATCAAAAGACTTCAACGCGACCAGCGCGGTGCTGCGGCCCTCCGGTTTGGCGAACAGGCGCAACACCGCGCGCGTGACGACCCCCAAGGTGCCTTCGGTGCCGATAAACAAGTGTTTCAGGTCGTAACCGGCGTTATTCTTCAGCATCTTGTTGAGCGAGGTGATGACAGTGCCGTCGGCCAGCACCACTTCCAGGCCCAGGATCAGGTTGCGGGTCATGCCGAAACGGATCACCTCGTTGCCTCCGGCATTGGTGGATATGTTTCCGCCGATATTGCAGGATCCGCGCGCGCCGAGGTCAAGGGGGAACAGAAATCCGGCCGCATCCGCCGCATCCTGGATGGTCTGCAAGGGAGTACCTGCAAAGACGGTCATGGTCATGGATGCCTGGTCCAGTTCCTCAATGCCGCTGAGCCGTTCAAGAGAGAGAGCAACTTCTTCCTCCTGCGGAGTGGCGCCGCCGCATAATCCCGTCAGTCCTCCCTGCACCACGACTTTCTGGTTTGCGGCAGAGCAGATGCGCAGGATATCCGAGACCTGTGCGGCCGACACAGGCCGGGCAACTGCAACAGGCGGGCGGGCTGTTTCTCCCGAACTGTCGGCGTGGTATTTCCCGGAAA
>VYCZ01000364.1 GCA_009843675.1 Gammaproteobacteria bacterium
GGCTGGAGATCCGCGGCAAGGGGTTTTACCTGAACCAGACGCCCCTGGACATTGCTGGCGTGTTCCGGTCGCGCATAGAGGAATTCGAGTGCATGAACGTGTTTACCTCGGCCACCCTGAGCGTGAACCGGCAGTTTGACTATTTTTCCGCGCGCCTGGGTCTTGAAGACGTCGGAGTACGCGGCTGGGACAGTCCTTTCGATTTCAATAACCAATCCCTGCTGTACCTGCCAAGGGGCCTACCTGATCCCAGAACGTCCGGCTTTACCGGGGAACTGGTGGAAAAGGCGATCCCGCTGCTGCAACTCACGAGAGGAAGGGCATTTTTCCTGTTCACCAGCCATCGCGCGCTGCGCCGGTCCGCCGAACTGGTCGGTGAGGCGCTGGATTATCCTATCCTGGTACAGGGGGATGCGCCGCGCACCGAACTGCTGGAAACCTTCAGGTCCACCCCCCATTCGGTGCTGCTGGGCACCAGCAGTTTCTGGGAAGGCGTGGACGTCAGGGGGCAGGCCCTGTCCTGCGTGATCATCGACAAACTGCCGTTTGCATCACCCGGCGAACCGGTGTTGAACGCGAGGCTGACCCGAATGGAGGAGCAGGGCGGGAACCCGTTTATGGAGTACCAGGTACCCGAAGCGGTGCTGGCGTTGAAACAGGGCATCGGCCGCCTGCTGCGGGACACGAGTGATTACGGGGTGCTGATGATCGGCGACCCCAGGTTAAGAACCCGGCCTTACGGAAGGATTTTCCTGAACAGCCTGCCGGAGATGGCGCATACCGGGGAATTACGGGACGTGGAGGCGTTTTTTCTGCGGCACGAGGCGATGAAGGATCGTGTATAATAGCAAAGGAGAGGGCGTGAGATGACCAGTCGAAACTGTAATATTTCAGTTCTTTTTACTGCATTCATATTTCTGTTCGGCGCGTTCCCTGCGCCGGCTGCGAACGCTCAGGAAGCGCCACTCCACAGCGATATGATCCTCTTGCTGGAAGAAGTTGTGGTCACCGCGCGCAAGCGCGAGGAGACGGCGCTGGACGCGCCGCTCTCAATCACTGCACTGGGCGCGGGCCAGATCGAGGCGCGCAAAATTCGGGGCCTGACCGACCTGGCCGTGAGCATGCCCAACGTGGCCCTGGATGACGTGGGCACCACCAGGGGAATTGCCAACTTTTCCATGCGCGGACTGGGGATAAACAGTTCCATCCCATCCATCGACCCCACCGTCGGCGTGTTCGTGGACGGTGTTTACCTGGGGATGACTTTCGGCGCTGCTTTCGATCTCTTTGGCCTGGATAGCATCGAGGTCCTGCGCGGTCCCCAGGGTACCTTGTTCGGGCGCAACGTGACCGGAGGCGCCGTGCTGGTGAATACCCGGAAACCTGGTGACGAGTTCGAGGCCCGCGTCCGTGCGGCGCTGGACGGGGGCGGCGATGGCGGCCTGAACAAGTACCTGATGGGCAGCGCAGGGGGTCCGGTCAGCGACAGCCTCAGCGTGGGCGTCACGGCTTACTACAACGATGACGACGGCTGGTTCGAGAACAAGCTGACCGGCGATGACTTCGGCGCGATGGAACAGGTGATGTTTCGTCCCGTTGTAGTCTGGAACCCGAATGAGCAGTTGGAACTGGTAGTACGCTATCAATATGAGGAAGTCGAAGGTGATGGCTCCGCCTCGCAGGCGCATACCAACGGACTCGGGATCGACGGCACGCCGGTGAACTTTGACCGTGACAGTCATGATCTTTCCATTGACGGGGAAGGTTTCCAGGATACGGAAAGCCATTTTGTCAGCGCGGAGATGAACCTGAAAATCGGCGAAAACGGCGTGATTACCAATATTTTTGGTTATAGAAGTTACGAATCTGACTTGCTGAGCGATATCGACGCCCAGCCCGTCAGCATGTTCCATGGAGCCGCGACCCTGGAATCCGAGCAGGTGAGCAATGAACTGCGCTACAACGGCGTGTTTGCCGGGCGCTTCAACCTGACTACCGGGGTTTACTATTTCAACAACGACATCGATTACCACGAACGGCGCGATCTCCTGGGGCTGCTGACCCCGGACAACTCTCCGGCGCTGCGCCAGGACGGCGGCGGCGAATACGAGGTGGAAACCCTGGGGGTGTTCGCGGCCGTGGACTATGACCTCAACGATTCAATCACTTTCAGCGCCGGATTGCGCTACACAACGGAAGAGAAGGAGGCCAGGATCGTATCCCTTGTCAGGAACGTGAACTCGCCCTGTAACGTGCTGGCCGGCACCTGTAATTTTGATTTTATTGACGATGAGAAGTGGGATAACTGGTCTCCAAAGGTGGGCATGATTTACCACATGTCTGACGGCGCGCGTATCTACGCCCACTGGACCCGCGGTTTCCGTTCCGGCGGCTACAACCTGCGCAATACTGCCATCGATACCGTCAACTTCGGGCCGGGACCGTTTGGCGAGGAGACCGTGGATAACTATGAAATCGGCTTCAAGTTCAGTTTCGGTCAAGGCTACCTGAGCGGCGCGCTGTTCTTCAATGACATCGAGGACATGCAGCGGGAGGTCAACCTCGCCGATCCGTTCTCCGGTGTGGTACAGGTCATCAAGAATACCGCGGATGCCGAAATACTGGGCATTGAACTGGATGGCGCCCTCAACCTGGCGGAAAACCTCCAGGCTACCGGATCACTCGGCTGGCTGGACCCGGAGTACAATAAAGTGAGATTCGACCTCAACAGCGACGGCATGATTGACGGGCGTGACAAGGACCTGGACCCGCCCCGCGCTGCGGAATGGACCTGGAGCCTGGGTCTGAGGCACCACCTCCAGGTCGGCGGCCTGGGTCATGTGGACACGCGGGTCAGTTACTCCTACCGGGACAAATCGTACTTCACCGACAACAACCTGGGCTATATCCTCTCGCAAAAGATCCTGGACGCCGGTCTGGACTTCCACATGGGAAACGGCCGCTGGGTATTCTCAATCTACGGCAAGAACCTGCTGGATGAAGTCAAACACGGCGGCGACAGCCAGCTCCCGTCAAGGCTCGGCCCCATTCCCCTGGGCGGCGCCTACGGCCCCCTGGCCAAGGGCCGGGTGATAGGGGGAGAGGTGACGTTTACTTTTTGATTGGGGACAGATTTAAACATACCACCATGTTGTAAGCGGGGGTGCGTCCCATTTTGCCTGGTCCCCTTCTACGCTGTGATTACCTTGAAAATCCGTACTTGAACTACGGATTTTCAAAGTTCAAGGATATAATTTATGTAATAATGAACTTGAACTATAAAATTACATAAACTAAAATGGCTGCATGATTAAGCGGCACATTATCAGCGAACTGAAAAAACTGCTTGGCGAGTACCCGGTAGTGACCATTCTAGGGCCAAGACAGGCAGGCAAGACTACCCTGGCGCGCAGCA
>VYCZ01000149.1 GCA_009843675.1 Gammaproteobacteria bacterium
ATCAATGCCTGGAACACGCTGCCGTCCATCTCGAACTGTTCCGCCACCAGCTTGTGAACTCCATAGCACAGGCTACAGGCATTCAGGCCCGACGTATAAGCGGCTATCAGTTCCCGCTCACCCTCGGACAAGGGCGAATTCCCTCGCATGACTACCTGGTGCCACTCGCTTATGCAGTCACCGGCCTTCTGGTTCCATTTGAAGATATCCGCTACGACCGTTTCATCACCGATGTTCGAAACAAATGCCATGGTATCAACCCTTATTTGTGATTATCCGTTATCCTGACACAGTGCATCGTCAATTTCGAAGATTCCTTCGATTTCCACGCATTGGTTGGCGACCAGACCGCTGACGCCGACTGAAGAGCGGGCGTGGCATCCCGCGTCCGGCCCGAAGACTTCAAACAGCAGGTCCGATGCGCCGTTCAGCACCCTGTTATGGTGTTCAAACCCGGGGACCGCATTAATCATGCCCAGTATCTTTACCACCCGTTTTACCCGGTCCAGCTCCCCCACGTGGTGTTTGACGGTGGCCAGCATCTTGAGGGCAAGCGCGCGGGCGGTGGCATAGCCTTCCTGCTCCGTCAGGTCGCCGCCGATTTTCCCCCGCTTTTTCACTTCTTCTCCGTCAAGCAGGTCGGCGCCGTGTCCGGACAGGTAGAGAACGTTTCCGACCCGGGCGCCGCTGGTACGGTTGTTACTGGGTAATTGCAGGGGGGGCGGCAGCTTCAGCCCAAGCGCCGTCAACCTGGTTTCAACTCTGCCCATACCTGCTGCCTGTCAGTTGAAAAAAACTCATCCCACTTTGTGTCCCACTATATGTCCCACTAGTAGATAATGTTTGTATTCTATCATTATTGCCAGTAATATTTCAATCACGGAACAGGTGTGGGTCATAAAATCGGAGGCAGCCAAATGCACAAGGTGGAAATACCGGAATACGTTATAGACAGGATCATGGCCAAGCGCGGCAAGCGCGAAGTATTTGATCATTTCGAGCCGGAAAAGACGGCATTGCTTGTTATCGATATGCAGAATTTTTATGTTGCCGAGGTCGATACGGCAAAAGGCATCGTGCCCAATATCAACAGGCTGGCCGATGCGGTCCGGCGGGTCGGCGCGAAAGTGTACTGGGTAGTTATGACGGTGGCGGACAGCCTGGAAGCGCCGAGTAAGTGGTCCCTGTATCACGACTACTTTTTTACCGAGGCAAAAGGTAAAAATCACAAGGATGGTCTGACCGAGGGGACGGAAAAGCATGAATTATACCCGGAACTTGACGTCAGGGAGGGTGACGAACATGCGCATAAAACACGTTTCAGTCCTTTCGTCCAGGGTTCCAGCGACCTGCACGATCGCCTGCAGGCGCAGGGCATAGAAAATCTAATAGTCGTTGGCACTGCCACCAATATGTGCAGCGAGTCCACGGCCAGGGATGCCATGATGCTGGACTACAAGGTGGTGATGGTCATCGATGCCAATGCCGCCCGCTACGATGAAGACCACCTGGTAGGACTGACGTCGTTTTACCAGAGTTTCGGGGACGTGCGCACGACAGAGGAAGCGATCGCGATGCTGCGCAAGTAATTTCGGGTTCCACGGATATAACCGGGTCATCCTGCCCCGAACCCGCCAACGCCGGCATGAATGCCGGCGATTTGATTGACCACAGAGTAAGGAGCGTTACAGATGTCCCGCAAGTCACTAGAAGATAAAATCCGGGAGATTGGCAACCCGGTTGACATGCTGCGCAATGCGCAGCTTGGCCCATACGTGTTTCCGATCCGGAGCGAATTCACCAACTGGCGCGATGAACAGGAATCCTGGCGCAACACGGCAGTCTTTTTCGACCAGTCCTTTCATATGACCGACCACTACATGGAAGGCCCCGACGTAAAACGCCTGCTGTCCGATGTCGGCGTCAACACGTTTGACAACTTCGGCCGTAACAAGGCGAAACAGATCGTCGTCTGCAATTACGACGGTTATGTTATCGGCGATTCCATCCTGTTCGGACTGGAAGATGAAAAGATCAATATCGTCAACCGCCCCAACGCCGGCAACTGGGTCCAGTTTCACGCCGAGACCGGGGGCTATGACGTTACCGTGGAGGTGGATCACCGCAGTGTGACAAACAAGGGGCAGCGCAAGGGGTACCGTTTCGAGGTACAGGGTCCCAACGCACTGGAAATCCTGGCAAAGGCGAACGGGGGGCCGTTGCCGGAGATAAAATTTTTCAACATGGGAGAGATCAAGGTGGCGGGCCGCCCGGTGCGTTGCCTGAGGCACGGCATGGCCGGCGCTCCCGGACTGGAACTGTTCGGCCCCATGGAAGAGGCGGAAGAAATCAGGGCCGCAATATTCGATGCAGGCAGGGACCTCGGCCTGCTGGCCGGCGGGGCAAGGACCTACTCGACGGTGGCCCATGAATCCGGCTGGATCCCTTCGGAACTTCCCGCCATCTACTCCGGGGAAAAGATGAAACCGTACCGTGAGTGGCTCCCTGTGGACGGCTTCGAAGCCAGCGCCTCGCTGGGCGGCAGCATGGTGTCCGACAACGTGGAGGACTATTACCTGACGCCCTACGACCTGGGCTACGGCCATATCGTAAATTTCGACCATGACTTCATCGGCCGCGACGCGCTGCTGGAAAAGAAGGGCCGGCCGCACCGGCACAAGGTCACGCTGTCCTGGAGCAATGATGACGTCATCCGCATATTTGCGTCACTGTTCAATGAAGGAGATCGCTATAAATTCATGGACATCCCCGCATCCCATTACGCCACTTATCCCTACGACATGGTGACGAAAAACGGCAATAGCGCAGGAATATCCTGCTATCCTGTGTACACATCGAATTTCCGCCGCTGGATCTCCCTTGCCATGGTCGATGAGAGCGTAGCTGCGCCGGGGACGGAGGTAACCATAGTCTGGGGCGAGCCGGACGGCGGTTCGAAGAAGCCTGTCGTGGAACGCCATATACAGACCGAAGTCAAGGCAACCGTCGGCGTGTGCCCGATCTCGGAGACCGCCAGGGGAATTTACAAGCGGTAGCTGCTTGCTTTCTTACTCATCAGTTCCCGATGAATGCCGGGGTCAGAGTAAAATTTCTGACGAAATTCTTACTCTGACCCCAAGGCTGGTGGTGATTTTACTCTGACCCCACCCATCCAGAATTAACGGGAAGCGTCGAGTAGTTACTCAAAAACGATAGGAAAGCCTGCCACCAAATGTTCTTGGTTCAGGGCCGTATGTGATCCAGTACCCGTTGGTTGCCAGAAATCCCCCTGTCTTTGGCGCCTCATCCTCAATATTCTGGACATACAGCTCAGCGCCCCAGTGCTCATCATTGGAAGACCAGAGCAATTTCAGATCGGTCTGGGTATAACCG
>VYCZ01000083.1:0-225 GCA_009843675.1 Gammaproteobacteria bacterium
GCGTTGCCTGACGGGCAGCGTAGTCTATAATGGCGATCAAACCCGTGAAACAGAACGCTACAATCTGATTCCTTATCGACAGTTGAGCAAATTCATCGACCCGGCATGATTTTCATGACAGATTCAACAAAAATAATCGGTTACTTGAAGCCGCCCGCTATTCCCAGTAATTATAATTGTGGCGGTAACTAATCGCCCCCTGGCCCGGCAGTTCACTTTCCCCGT
>VYCZ01000083.1:235-922 GCA_009843675.1 Gammaproteobacteria bacterium
GGCGGGTCCTCCCCCTCCCCCCCCCTGACCTTCTTGCCGCCCGGTACTTTAGTACTTGTGTCAGGGACGGGGGGCGAGTAGTTACTTGTGGGGTTAGTTTGAAAACGGTGCTTGCCTTATCCGGAGCAGATGCTGAAAATCGGCCGCAATGACCCCTGCCCGTGCGGCAGCGGCAAGAAATACAAGAAGTGCTGCCTGTACAAGGCCGCCGCGCCGGTGGCCAGTCTGGCCCGGCGCAAGCTGCGCAGGGTGGAGAGCGAACTGCTGCCTGTGTTAATGAAACACGCGGAACAGCATTACGGCCCGGCAGCCCTGTATGAGGGGTGGGGTGAGTTTACACTGTGGGACGATACGCCCATGGACGCGAATACAGATCCTGAGGTTGACATGTTATTCGTTCCCTGGTTCCTGTTCAAATGGACACCGGACAATATTGGCCTGGACGAAGAGGAATATTATCCCGACCTGCCGATAGCCCTGCATTACCTCGAACACGGCGGCGCGCGCATCGATTCATCTCAACGTCAATTCATCGAGGCGGCCGTTTCACAGCCATTCAGCTTCTTCATCGTGACCGGGGTGGTGGCCGGCCAGCAGTTGACCCTGCGGGACCTGCTACTGCAACGGGAAGTCACCGTCCAGGAACTCAAAGGTTCGACGATGCTGAGCAAGGGGTCAATATTGTAT
>VYCZ01000083.1:932-1335 GCA_009843675.1 Gammaproteobacteria bacterium
GCTCCGTAATGCTGGGCTGCGGGCTGGATGTTATCCCACCTTCCTGTATCGATGATGTCATTTCGACACGCGAGGAATTTGCGGCACAGCGCCCCGGGTATGGCAAAGACTACCTGCTTGAGCATGATGTCCAACTGCGCGAACGCTATTTCGAGCTCCGGGCCCTGGCGCTCAATCCGCTGCCGCCGGTATTGTACAATGCGGACGGCGACCCGCTGCAGCTGACCACACTCTATTACGACCTCAACTGCACGCCCCTGGAAGCGCTGACGGCGCTGGCAAGCCTGGCTCTGGTGGAGGGCGTGGCTGAACTTGAGAAAACAGGCAAACTCGACCGGCGCGGCAAACAGGAGTTCGTAGAGTATCCCTGGCTGAAAAAGCGGAGTGAACGACCTCAGAACCG
>VYCZ01000083.1:1345-1967 GCA_009843675.1 Gammaproteobacteria bacterium
GTCATAGATGGCGCCGAGTTGAGCGTTGATGTCAATTCACAACCGCGCGTCTATATCATCAGGCGCAAGATCGAGCGCCGGCTTGGACACCGGGCGCGCTTCCGCGACCAGGAAATTATGCCCGCGGAAGACGTGCTCGAGGAGATGGAAAACAAGCTGGCTGATGAGGAAGCAAAAGCGGACGGACCGGAAGGCGACTACTTGGCGGCATTGCCGGAATCACAACAGCAGTTGCAAGACATGGCGAACAAGCATTGGGAAAGCTGGCTGGACCAGTCGATTCCCGCGCTCAGGTTTGAAACCCCGCGGGACGCGGCCAAAACGGCTGTCGGCAGGGAACGCCTGGAGGCGCTGTTCTGGGATTACGAGTGGCGACTGGCGCGAGGCGACGCGCTCGATCCGGACATTCCCCGGTTAAAGAAAACCCTGGGGATGGAATAAACCCGGACCTGGTCCGACCCGCCCTTGCCGGTTTGCTGAAAATCAGGCTTTGCATCCGAACTTGAGCATGTGGAACACCTGTTCATACCTTATGAAACTATGCGCGTGCTTCAAATATCGGCTAAACTTGCGCCATGCAATCGTTGACTGACAAACGCATCCTGCTTGGCATAACCGGGGG
>VYCZ01000083.1:1977-3388 GCA_009843675.1 Gammaproteobacteria bacterium
AACCGGGGGTATTGCCGCATACAAGAGCGCGGAACTGGTCCGGCGGCTGCGCGACCACGGCGCCGAGATCCGGGTGGTCATGACCCCGGCGGCAGCCGAATTCATTACGCCCCTGACCTTGCAGGCGTTGTCGGGGAATCCGGTGCATACCGACCTTCTGGACCATGCGGCCGAAGCCGCCATGGGGCATATTGAACTTGCCCGCTGGGCAGATGCAGTGATTATCGCGCCGGCTACGGCAAACTTTATCGCCCGCCTGAGCAACGGCCTGGCTGACGACCTGTTATCGACCCTGTGCCTGGCAACTGCCGCGCCGCTGCTGGTTGCGCCGGCAATGAACCGGCAGATGTGGCAGAACCCGGCAACCCGGGAAAATATTGTTCGACTGGAAGCCAGGGGAGTAACCCTGCTCGGCCCGGCCAGCGGAGCCCAGGCGTGTGGAGAGATGGGTCCGGGCCGCCTGATCGACCCCGAGGAACTCGTTCAGGCGATCGTTTCAGCCGGCAGGACAAACCGGCTTGCCGGAGTCAGTGTGCTGGTCAGCGCCGGACCGACCAGGGAGTTTATCGATCCGGTGCGCTATATCAGCAACCGCAGTTCGGGGCGGATGGGTTATGCCATGGCCAAGGCGGCCGAGGAAGCCGGCGCGGCGGTCACCCTGGTCTCAGGCCCCGTCAGCCTGACGCCGCCGGCGCGGGTCAGCGTCATCGACATAACGTCCTCGGGACAGATGCATTCTGAAATTCTGGACGCGGCGGCGACCTGCGATATATTCATATCCTCCGCGGCCGTGGCGGATTATCGAACCCGCGAGGCGGCGCCGAACAAGATGAAAAAGAAGGATTCCGAGCCGGTTCTGCATCTGGAGAAAACACCGGACATTCTGGCGGAAGTCGCGGCGTTGCCCAATGCGCCGTTCACGGTCGGTTTTGCCGCTGAGACGGAAAATCTCCACGACAATGCAAAACAGAAACTGAAGAGTAAAAACCTCGACATGATCGCGGCGAACCGGGTTGGAGACGGCCTGGGATTTGATGTTGAGGAAAACGCCCTGGAGGTTTTCTGGCCGGGCGGGACACAGTCGCTGGGAACGGCGCCGAAGGAAAACCTGGCGCGGCAACTCATGGAAATAATTGTTGCCCGCTATCGCGAAAAAACTGCGGAACAATCGCACGAGCCCGCCGAAACGGAAGTTTCTGACTGATCCAGTGACCCACTCCGTCGTGCCGTCCTCGATATTCCGCGCCTACGACATACGGGGAATAGTGGGCCGGACCTTGACGGCCGATATTGCCCGCCTGATCGGCCTCGACATCGGCGCTGAGGCTGCAGCGAGGGGCGAACAGGAGATTGTCGTGGGACGCGACGGCAGGGATTCCAGTCCGGCGTTTTCAAACGCCCTCATTACGGG
>VYCZ01000351.1 GCA_009843675.1 Gammaproteobacteria bacterium
GTCCGGCAGTAATTGCAGGCTTTGCTCAAGGTAGCTTCTTGCCTTTCCCCACAATTGATTTTTTATGCACAGGCGCCCCAGTGTCAACAACAGGTGCGGATCTTCGGGGTGACGGCCCAGGCAACCCCTGGCGAATTGCAGTTGCTGCTTCACGTTCCTGCCCTTGACCTGTCCGAACAGGCGTACCAGTTCGGGGTCCCACTGCCGCTTGAGCGCGCGCCGCAGTACGGTCACGCAATCGCCAGCGTCCCCGAAACGCAGGCGCTCACTCACATAAGCCCCTATCAGGGAACTCTTCTTCTTCAGTTTCTGCGGCGTTTTCCGCCGCGCGTTTTCCAGCGCCTGCCGGTCCTGTTCGGTTCCGGCCTGGCGCAGCAGCCCGGCATGTAATGACAGTTGTTCCGCTTCGGTCGCCGCAGCAGACAGTCGCGCGCTGCGTCTATGTTCAGACCAACGACGCATACCGGACGGGATTCGCAGCACCTTGTCCAGTGCCCGTAACAACACATACGCCAGGCAGAACAGGAGGATAACGGTGATCGAGAACACCACCAGGCTGGTCTGGATGACCCATCCCCTGTAGGTAAATACCACCTCGCCCGGGGATTGTTGCAAGACCCAGCCCAGGGCGACCGCCAGCAGCAGCACAGTGAGCACGGTGAATAACAGTCTCATTGTTGCACTACGCCTCCGGCAACCGGACTGCCCAATCGTGTCAGGTACTCATCAAAAGCGTTCAATGTCCCATTGATGGACGGCGCCGGTTGCTGCAGGTCGGCGCCGGCCGCGCGTTCCAGAATTTCCAGCGCGTTGCGGACACGGTTATCGCCGGTATCGAAGTATTCATTCAACCAGTCCAGGCAGGAGCCGGCGGACTCCCGAAGCTGGTCCCCGTCCCTGATCAATACAGCCAGTCGCGCCGCGTCCAGTTGCAGGCGCAGGTTGCGGTGCAGGAAGAAACGCTCCCGAGGGGCCAGCAACGCGACAGATTGCCTGTCCGTACGGGAGATAACCAACAAGGATTTAAATTCCTGCCAGATGCCGCGGCCAACCCTGTTCCAGCGGTTTTCCGTTTCGGCCGGGTCATCGACAGGCGCGCGGGACTCCTCTGCAGGCGCCCCCAGGTTAAGCGGCAGTTGATCCGCCCGCCCCGCCAGGTCGCCCAGCGCCAGGGCAAGACCGGTAATATCCGTTTCGGGAACCGCTTTAAGCCGGTTTATGTCCGCGATCAACTGTTCCCGCACGGGGATGAGCGCCGGGTCCGGGATTTTCCTCAGTCCGGCATCCGCGGATTGCAGAACAGCCAGTACGGTATCCACGTCACCGACCAGCGCCAGGCGCAGCGATGCGATCCGTAACAGGTAATTGATCTCCGCCAGTTGCCAGCCCGCGTCGCCACCCCGCTCACGCTGCAGGCTGTTCAGGTTGTGTAATATCCCTGTAAGCTGTTCGCCGGTTCGGGTCAATCTGCTGTCGAGTCGGCGTGAATTTTCCGAGAGGGATGCATGGCTCTGCTGCAGCGCATCCAGCCTGTCCGTCAGGGCCTGGATTTCGGACCGGTCGGCTACCCGGGCCCGTTTGATCTCAAGGATGAAATAGCCTGAGGCGCCGGCAGTAACGGCCAGCAGGATGAAAAGAAACAGGGTGAAGAGCCAGCCCCTCCCGCCACCGCGCCGGCGCCCGTCTGCGCCGACGCCATCTTCGGCATCAGGCTGCTCTCCGGTATCGGACACGGCGGCCTCCATGGCGCCCGCTTCCTCCGCAACACCCCCGGCGGTTTCTTCGGTGACCTTTTCCTCTACTGTTTCGTCAACCTTGTCATTCACTTTTTCATGCTCCCGCTGATGTCGAGCAAGGCGTCTACCAGGCCCGCGTCGGAATTATCAGAGGCCGCAGCGACGCGCAGGAAACCCGACTCCATGGCATGTTGCCTTATGCGCTCGCTCATCACCACCATGGGGGTTCCCAACAGCCTGTCACTCTCAGCGGCCGGGGTCAACTCGACCAGGTTATCCAGTCCCGCCAGGCTTGTGATGATTACCGCTTCCGGTCTTTGATTTTGCCAGAATTCCGTCATTTCTGCCTCACTCATATCAGGCTTGTCGCGCTGGTATACTTCCAGGTAATCCACCACGGCGCCCCACGCCAGCAAGCCGTCACGCAATTCCTCCCTTCCTCCCTGTCCCCGTATGATAACAATCCGTTTATCCTTGATGCTGGTTTCGTTCAATTGCGGCAACCGCAACAGCGCCTCGGTGCCGCCGGCGCCGGCGTGTCCGACCATATCAAATCCCGACGCCGTCAGGCAGCGGGCAGTGGCCTGGCCGACGGCAAGGACGGTCTTGCCCCGTACCGTATCGGCAATATCGGGAAACAGGTCCAGAGCATGGATAACAGCGTTTTTGCTGATAAAGACAGTAATATCGGCATGTGCCAGCAGCACCCTGTTTTCCTCAGTACGCGCCTCCGTGAAGGGCCTGATAACCAGGGTAGGCAACGGCAGCGGAACGCCTTTCCTCTGTTCTATCATCCTGCAGAGATCGCCCGCCTGGTGTGCGGGCCTGGTTACCCAGACGGTTATCCCCGCTAACATTGCATCACTGCCCGCCACCGTTCATCACCTCGGTCAGAATCTCGTCCGCGCCCTGCAACAGCAATCCCTCAGCCAGTTCATCACCGAGTTTCTCGGCATCCGCCGCGTCGCCGCTGATGGTGTCCTTCAATATCCTGGAGCCGTCCGGCCTGCCCACCAATGCGCTCATGAACAGGGTCTCGCCGGTAATTTGCGCGTAACCGGCAAGCGGCAGGTGACAGCCGCCATACAGTTTCCGCGACAAGGCCCTTTCCGCGTTCACGCATAACTGCGTGGGTCCATGGTTCAGAGGCCTTACAAGCCGCTCTACCTGCGCGTCATCCAACCTGGTCTCGATGCCCAATGCGCCCTGGCCTATCGCCGGCAGCATATCCGCCACGTCCAGGAAAGCCCCGATGCGGCGCTCCTTGCCCAGCCGTTTCATCCCTGCCGCGGCAAGTATCAGTGAATCATACGCTCCGTTATCCAGTTTTTGCAGCCTGCTGTCCACGTTTCCGCGGATTTCCCGCAGGGACAGTTCCGGGAAGGCCGCCCTGAGCTGGCACTGCCTGCGCAAACTCGACGTCCCGACGCGCGCGCCCTCCGGCATTTCCTGCAACGACGGGTAACGGTTCGATATAAACACATCCCTTGGGTCCTCTCTTTCCATAATCGCCGCTATCGTCAATCCTGCGGGCAGGTCCACGGTCACATCCTTCATGGAATGGACCGCCAGGTCGGCTTCATTGTTCAACAACGCCTGTTCCAATTCTTTGACGAACACCCCCTTGCCG
>VYCZ01000207.1 GCA_009843675.1 Gammaproteobacteria bacterium
CTGAAAAGGAGTGAGCAGATGTCTCTTTCCACATTGACGAAGTGCTCATCGCAAATATGGCTATTGAACTCGGCGTTGATATAGGCGGCACGTTCACCGATGTTGTCGCATCGGACGAGCATGACAGGATGTGGAGCGCCAAAGTCCCGACCACGCCTGCGAACCTGGTAGATTGTTTCCTGAACGGTATAGACGCAGTCCTCAGCGAAGCCGCACGCGACGGGCATACGGACCTGGCCATCGATCGCATTGTTCACGGCACGACGATAGCCACAAATCTTGTCGTGCAACGCGCGGGCGCGCCGGTCGCGCTGCTGACCACCCGGGGTTTCAGAGACACCATCCACATCATGCAGGGTCGCGGCTATATCGCCGGGTTGCCGGAGGACCAGATTACCAATATCCATATGTTGAAGAAACCGTCGCCGCTGGTTTCCAAGCAGATGATTGGTGAAATCGATGAACGCATTGATTGCACCGGCGCCGTCGTTGTCAAACTGAACGAAGAGAGAGCCCGGGAGGTCATACGCAAACTCAGTTCAGCCGGCGCGTCCTCTTTCGCAATATGTCTGCTCTGGTCATTTGTCAATGAGACACACGAGCAAAGGCTGCGTGAAATTGTTGAAGAGGAATGCCCGGGCGCATACATTTCCATCTCCTGCGAGATTGCCCCGCGCAAAGGTGAATACGCCCGCACCGTGGCAACAGTGATCAATTCCTATGTCGGCCCCACTGTCCGGGATTACTTCAGCAGGCTTGAGCGGGACACAACTGCAAAATATCAAAGTCCGGTGAGTGTGTTGCAAAGTACGGGAGGCTCGGTCTCCACCGCAGAGGCCGGGCGCAACCCGGTGCGGCTTCTCGGTTCAGGACCCGTTGCCGGAACCATGGCCAGCGCCGCGTTGGCGGGCAATGTCATCGCTATCGACATGGGTGGAACGACGTTCGATGTTTCGCTGATCGTCGAGGGCAGCCCCCTGCGTTCAAATATCAGCGTTATCCATCAATATGAATATTCCGTCCCCACCATAGAACTTCAATCGATCGGCAGTGGCGGGGGCAGTATAGTCTGGGTTGATGAACTCGGAACATCGCTGCGCGTCGGGCCTGAGAGCGCAGGAGCGGAACCTGGCCCCGCCTGTTACGCTAAGGGAGGCACGCAACCTACGGTCACGGACTGCAATGTCATCACCGGATTTCTCGACCCCGGGCGCTTCCTTGGCGGCAAGATGAAACTGGATCCGGCACGCGCCCATGCCGCACTCGATTCGAACGTCGCATCAAAACTTGGCATGAATGTGGTGGAAGCCGCTCGCGGCGCCATCAGGATCGTCGACGCGCAGATGGCAGATCTGGTGCGTCAGGTTACCATAGGCCGCGGCTACGACCCGCGCGACTTTGTGGTTTGCGCTTACGGAGGCGCCGGGCCGCTGCATGCCCCGGCGTTCGCCCGCGAACTGGGTGTTTCCCGCGTGGTGATCCCCCGCGGCAGTCTGGCAGCGGTATGGTCTGCGTATGGGGCGGCGACAGCCGATCTCTCCGTCGTGGTCGAGCGTTCCCTGCTGAGGAACCTGCCTGTGCCGGCGGATGAACTGGAGAGCGAACTGCAGGCGCTTGAAAAACAGGCGGCAACGCGGCTCGTTACATTCGGCGCAGCGGAATCCGGCATCATGCTGCAACGTTTCGCCGACCTCAAGTACGGGATGCAGGCCCATGTACTGGAAGTACCCCTCGAACCTGAACTGGATGAGCAGGCAATGGGAAGGATTCCATCGAGTTTCGGTGAAATCTATGAACGGATCTTCGGGTTGGGTACGGCCTACCGGGAGGCAGGGGTGCAACTCACTGCCGTGCGGGTACAGGCTGTAGCGCCCGTAACAAATACCGGACAAAAATTACGCCCACCGGCCAGGAGCCAGACCGTGACTGAGTCTCCCCGGACCTCGATGCGCGCGGTATGCTGGGACGCCGGGCGCGGGTTCGAAGAGACACCGGTGTTTCCGGGGCAAGGGTTGATAATGGGACAGCAAATCGCCGGCCCTGCAATCCTCGAACTCGGTGTTACGACGATACCGGTTCACCCGGGACAATCACTTGAAGTTACTCCTGCCGGCGATTTACACATCCATGTTTGAACGGGTAGTATCCACAGCACAAAGGTTAGCGAAATGGCCAGTACATCTGAAACGACAGTTCAGGACACCGTGAAAAGCGATCCGCCAGTCATCGAGTTGGAACTTCATACCGGGACCGCGGAGAGGATCGACCCGGTCACTTTTGAAGTCATCAAGAACAATCTGTGGAACATCAACATCGAACACGGCACCACTCTGATTCGAACTTCAGGGTCATTGATCGTTGCCCATGGACGCGATCTCAATCCCTGTATCCTTACCGAAGACGTCGAATACGTATTTGCCGGACCTTACGTCCAGATTATTACTTCAGCCGCGGACCTGGCCACCAGGTGGGTAATGGATAACCTGGCCGATAATCCGGGTATTCGCGAAGGGGATATGTTCCTCAGCAATGATCCCTGGATAGGCGCGACCCATCAAATGGATGTGACCCTGATTTGTCCCGTTTTTGTGGAAGGCAGGATTTTCTGCTGGACCGTGAATACCATGCATCAGAATGACGTCGGCGGCGTGACTCCGGGTGGGATGAGCCCGGAAGCGCGGGATTCCTTTTACGAACCGGTGCGTATATCTCCTGTGCGGATTGTCGAACAGGGCCGTCTGCGCGAGGATCTCGAAGAGATGTACCTCCGGCAATCCAGGCTGCCCGGCATGCTCGGCCTTGATCTGCGTGCTGCGGTCTCGGGCAACCTGGTGGCGCAGAAACGGATCCTGGAACTGGTCAATCGCTACGGTGCCGGGGTCGTCAAGGGTGTGATGCGGCGTATTATAGATCATGCCGAAAAGACGTTCTCCAACCGTTTATCGAAACTTCCGGATGGTACCTGGCGGGCAAGAGGGTATCTGGAACAGGCGCTGCCCGGCGATCGCGGCATCTACCCGCTGGTTCTGACGATGCGCAAGACAGGATCGGACCTGGTTTTTGGAATCGAGGGTACCCATGAGCAGGCCGGTTGTCTGAATTCCAGTTTTGCCGGCTGGCGCGCGGGCGTCATCAACGCGGTGACAAATGCCATGCTGCATGATCTTCAATGCGCGCTGGGAGGGCCGCTGCGGCGTATTCGCTTCGATGCCCCACCCGGGTCCCTGTGTACGGCGGAGTTTCCCGGAGCGGTAGCCAACAGCACCAACTTCGTCATCATGCTGACGGTGTCACTGGCGGCACAGGTTCTCGGCAAGATGATGATCAGTGATGAGAGCCAGCGAGCAAGTATTTGTGCTTCCG
>VYCZ01000259.1 GCA_009843675.1 Gammaproteobacteria bacterium
GCGTAAACGCATTATGCCGGTTTGCGGTCGGCCCTCCCATCAGGTAGTGGGCCGCGGCGGTTCCCTTGCGCAGGACGACCAGCATCATGGGCACGTCGGTCTGCTGTATGGAGTAAATCAGGGTCTGGCCCAGACCGAGCAATTCAGCTTTCTCCGCCAGGTCTCCGACGTCTATGCCGGAGGTATCCTGGAGCCAGACAACCGGGATCCGGTCCCGGCCGCAATGGGTGACGAATTCGTTCATCTTGATCAGGCCCTGGCGGTACAGTTTGCCCCCCATGCCGGGGTAGTCCGCATATTCAGGATAACCTTTGCCCAGGTAGCCGGAACGGTTGCCGATACAGCCGACCGCGAAGCCATCCAGCCTGCATAAACCGGTATAGACCTCCGGACCGTAGTCCGGCCGGAACTCCATGTGTTCGCTGCCGTCCACCACCCGGGCCAGTATTTCATCGAACGAATACACTTCCTTCTGGTTGCCGGGCAACAGGTAATACAGGTCCTCCGCTGCGAATGCCGGTTCTTCGGGTTCGGCGACCCGGAAAAAACGGGGTTTGTAGGCGGGTATGGCTTCCATGTATTCCCTGATGCCGTCGAGCACGCCGGTCTCCTCGTCGAACACCTCGGTAAAGAAACCGGTCTCCCGGAAATGGGTATCGACTCCACCCGGCGGTTCAACGCTGTAGGCGCGGGTCTTCTCCACCAGGTCTTCCAGCATTTCAGCGCTGAAGCCTCCTTTTGGCGACATGCCCGAGACGATGCCGGCACCGCCGACGGCTATGTTGGCATCCTTGTGGGCCAGCAGAATGGTGGGGCTGATACCCTGGTAGCCGCCGCCCGCAGGGTTCGTGCCATAGATACCGGCAAGTATGGGAATACCCATTTGATTCAATTCCGCATGGCGAAAAAACGTCGTGCCGGACCCGCGCCGGTTGGCATAGAACTTTTCCTGTTCATCCAGTTTTACCCCGCTGCAGTTGACCAGCCAGATCAGCGGGATATTGAGGCGGCTGGCCAGGTCGGTCACGCGCAGTATGTTCTCCGACTGGCCCGGCAACCAGGCGCCGGCCAGCACCTTGTTGTCGAAACCGATCACGACGGCCCAGCGTCCTGCGACCCTGGCAAGCCCGTCCACCACGTTGGTAGAGCCGTTGGCGTTGTCTGAAGGGTTGTACAAACTGTGCAAAGGCCGCCAGGTGCCCGGATCGACAAGGTGTTCGAGGCGTTGCCAGACGGTCATTGAACCGCGCTTGTTGATCTGTTCGGTAGAGAAACCCGCTTCCTCTATTTCCTTCCTGCGTTGCGCGATTTCCGCCTCGACCTGTTTCAACTGTTCCATGCTTGCAGAAGCACGCTTGATACGGCCGGACTTCAGTTCCTTACCGAATCGCTGCATGTTCTCAAAATAAGGCTTCATAAGATCTTTTCCTCGATTAGAAACGAATGATGTCAGAAGATTTGAGTCTTGCGGGCGGAACACATTATAAATTAGGAATCAGGAATTAGGAATTAAGAATTCCATGTATTCGCGGTTATAATGTATTAGCTGTCCCGCCAACAGGCATAACAATAACCAGGATGTCACTCATGCGGATACTACAACCTCCGGACTGGCCCGGACCAAAAGGCTATTCCAACGGAATTGCAGCACGGGGCACGCTGGTATTCGTCGCCGGGCAGATCGGCTGGAACAGGAACAATATGATTCTCAGCGATAGTCTTGTCGACCAGGTGCGCCAGGCCCTGGAGAATACGATTGCAGTCCTGGCGGAAGCGAATGCCGGGCCCGAGCATGTCACCAGGATGACCTGGTATATCCTGGACAAACATGAATACCTGTCATCCCGGAAGGATATAGGCCGGGTCTACAGGGAAATCATGGGCAGGAACTACCCGGCAATGTCATTGTTTGCGGTCTCCGCGCTGCTCGAGGATGGGGCAAAGGTGGAAATCGAAACAACGGCCGTCATACCCGATTGAGGCAATACCGTGTCACGCGCCAAGCAAGGTAATAGGGGAACCGGTCCGTCCAAGGCCCAAGCCGGCGACTCCAAGCACTCACTGAGAGCCTGGCTCTACCTGCTCAAGTGCTCAAAGAAGCTTGACCAGATCATGTCGGCCAGGCTGCGGCAATCCTATGGCAGTTCCCTGTCCAGGTTCGATGTGCTGGCGCACCTGGACCTGGCGGGAGATGAGGGCCTCAGCACCTCTGCGCTGGCCGCAAAACTGCTGGCCTCAAGAGGGAATATCACCCGGCTGCTGGACAGGATGGAGCATGACGGTCTTGTCTTCAGAATTCAGCACTCATCGGACCGGCGCGTCCAGAATATCTGCTTGTCACGGACAGGCGCCGAACTGTTCCGCAAGATGGCGCCGGACCATGAACACTGGACCCATGAAATACTGAACGTGCTGGAGCCCGCTGAACAAGAGGAACTCGTGCGTCTACTGAAAACGGTGAGCGCGCGGCTGGAAGAAGTTTTGTAGCGTATTTATCCTGCGCTGCCGTCCATAGCCGGCGCCAGGATCAACCGATAAAGGCCCGTAATTCAAGCAACAGCAAAGCTATGACCAGTCCCAGCGTCAGCCTGTTCGTTATTTTCAACTCCGCCAGCGTAATCACCATCTTAAAATTGTCGTCAGCCGCTTGTTTTGCCACTTGCTCCTCCGCTCCCGCTGAAATTAACGCCCGATACAGGTTTGTGCCATTCATATACATCTCTCCCTGGAACGCATAATGGTTCCGAATTTCTGTTGTTGAGGTTCATGCCGATGCTACTCAATGGCGATCGGCGTTGTCAAGCAGAAGTACGAAACAACAGCACGTAATCCAAATCGTTTACATGTAAGGTAATTCCGTTTACACTGGTGAAGCCTCCGGTTGAACCTGAGGATGAACGGGTATCAGTGGAACAACTTGCATGAACGGTCTGAAAATCGTCTGTCTCGGCGGGGGGCCGGCTTCGCTGTATTTCTCCCTGCTGATGAAAAAAGCCAATCCCGGTCATGACATTACCGTGATCGAGCGCGGTCCGCGCGATGCCACCTGGGGTTTCGGCGTGGTGTTTTCAGACGATACGCTGCGCGGCTTCATGGAAGCCGATGCCCCCAGTTATAAACGCATCGTTGAACAATTCGCCTACTGGGACAAAATAGAGACCCGGATACACGGCGCAAAAGTCATCAGCGGCGGGCACGGGTTTTGCGGCATGTCACGCCTGAAGTTGCTGAATGCTCTCCATGACCGTTGCGAAGAACTGGGCGTCAACCTGAGATTCAATACCGATATTACCGATCCGGCGCAACTGGACATAGACAAACAGGATCTTGTGGTTGCCGGCGACGGCATCACTTCCATAT
>VYCZ01000092.1 GCA_009843675.1 Gammaproteobacteria bacterium
GGTCAAACAGGTCTGTTGTCATAACTTCACCTCGGATAAAAATTACGTCTGTTCCGTATATTCATAAGCTAACCAGTTACACCGCGGCGGCGGCAATGGGTTCAACCAGCCTGCCCAGTTCCAGCGCCCTTGTGCCGGATGCGTTGCCGTCCAGGCCGCGCTTGTAGACGCCCTGGCAGATGGAAGCCATGCGGAAATAGCTGAAGGCCAGGTAGAAATGCCAGTTTTCGATTGCCGGCATGCGGCGAAACTCGCAGTATTGCTCGATTACGGCCTGCTCTTCGAGTACGCCCAGGGCCGCGCGGTCCTTATCAGCCAGTCCCCTCACGTCTCCCTCGGCCGGCAGGCGCAGGCACATGCAGAAATAGGCCAGGTCCGCCAGGGGATGGCCCAGGGTGGACAGTTCCCAGTCTATCACGGCCAGGACCCGCGCCTCGCGGGGGTGGAAGATCAGGTTGTCCAGGCGGTAATCCCCATGGATCAGACCGTTCTGTCCGTCATCCGCCGGTGTATTGGCCGGCAACCAGTCCATCAGGATGTCCATGGGTTCTATCCTTGCCGTTTCAGCCGCCTTGTACTGCTTTGTCCACCGGCTTACCTGGCGCTCGTAGTAATTGCCCGGCCTGCCGTAGTCGCCCAGGCCGACGCTATTGATATCGACACCGTGTATGGCGGCAAGGACGCGGATCAGTTCGCGGTAATAGCCGGCGCGTTCCGTTTTACCGAGTTCCGGCAGCGCCGGGTCCCAGAATACGCGGCCTTCCTCGTAGCTCATGACGTAGAACATGGCGCCGGTAACGTCCTCGTCCTCACACAGGTGCAGCGCCCGGGCAACCGGTACACCGGTGGCGGCCAGGGCGTATATCACCCTGAACTCGCGGTCCACGGCATGGGCCGACTTGAGCAGGTTGCCATGGGGCTTGCTGCGCAACACGTAGCGGCCGCTGACGGCGTTCAGCAACCAGGTCGGGTTCGACTGCCCGCCGGGGAACTTTTCCGCCTTGACGAGCCCGCGGAAACCGTCAACATGACCTTCAAGATAGGCGTTCAGTTTTTCCGTATCAAAGGTTGCTATCGGAATCTCCTCGATAAATTCAAAACGCCTCTTCCGGCATATCCAGGCAGGTCGTATCCAGCCCGGACAGCAATCCGGCCTGCGCCTTGATTTTGGGCAGTTCCCAGCGGAAGAAATAACGGCAGGCCTGCATCTTCCCTTCATAAAACTGCCTATCGGCGTCGTTTGCATGCGCGAGTCCTGCCTGGGCGGCCGCGGCCTGTTTCCACCACATCCAGGCAACGACAACGTGGCCGAGCATGTCCAGGTACACGGATGAATTGGCCAGGAACCTGCCCATCTCCCCACTGGCTGCCGTCGCGGCCAGGACTTCCGTCGTTTCCGTAACGGTTGCCACGGCCCTGTTGAGGCCGGCGGCGTATTCCGACAAGCTCCCGTATGCCTCCGCAGCGTCTATGTCCTCCTGTATCCTGCGCACCAGCAACCTGAAACCCGCGCCGTTTTTCATCATCACCTTCCGGCCCAGCAGGTCGATGCCGTGGATGCCGCTGGTGCCCTCGTGAATCATGTTGATGCGGTTATCCCGGTACAGGCGTTCCACCGGGAAGTCCCGGGTGTAACCGTATCCGCCCAGTATCTGGATCGCGTGTTTGTTCGCCTCCAGACACCAGTCCGAACACCATGCCTTGACGATGGGTACCAGGACGTCCAGCAACAGCGCGGATTCTTCCCGTACTTCCTCGTCGGAGTGCGTTTTCTCTTCATCCACGAGCCGGGATGCAAACAGGCACAGCGCCAGTCCCCCTTCCACGTAAGCCTTCTGCGCCAGCAACATGCGCTTCACGTCGGCATGCCGGATGATGGGCACCATTTTATTCGCCGGGTCCTTGTTGTCCGGCAACCGTCCCTGGGCGCGTTCACGGGCATACTCCAGCGAATAGCGGTAGCCCGCATAACCCGTTCCTACCGCGGCCAATCCCACGCCGATGCGGGCTTCGTTCATCATCAGGAACATGTATTCCAGTCCGCGGTGGGGTTCGCCCACCAGGTAACCGGTGCAACCACCGTTTTCGCCGAAATTCAGCGCGCAATTCGGTGTGATGCACTGCCCCATCTTGTGGTTCAGGCCTGCCAGGGAAACATCATTAGACTCACCCGCGTTGCCATCCGCATCGACCCGGTAACGCGGGATGATAAACAGGGAGATGCCTTTCACGCCCGGCGGACCGCCCGGGATCTTGGCCAGCACCATATGGATGATATTCTCGCTCAGTTCATGTTCCCCCCCGGTGATCCACATCTTGTTGCCGGTTATGCGGTAAGACCCGTCTTCCTGCAGTTCGGCCCTGGTGCGGATATCGGTCAGTGAAGAACCGGCATGGGGTTCCGACAGGCACATGGTGCCGTAAAAACGGCCGTTCAGCAGTGGAGGGATATACAGGGCTTTCTGCTCTGCGCTCCCGTAGGCGTTAATCAGGTTGGCAACACCCACCGAGAGGAACGGCAGGCCGCACAAACCCGTATTGGCCGCTTGAAACAGGGCCATGCAGGCGTTGGCTACAGTCACGGGGAGTTGCAGGCCGCCGTGCTCGGCATCCAGGCAGGAAGCGACAAATCCGGCTTCGTACAGGTTGTCCATAGCGGCTTGCGTTTCCGGAACCATCCTGACCTTGCCGTCCACCAGTTGCGCGGGCTGCTTGTCCCCGGCCTCCGCGCAAGCCAGGAAATGGTCGCGGGCGATATCCTCGGCCAGGTCGAGCATGGGGTCGAAGATGTCGCGGCCCTGGCCGGAGAAATACTCGCGTTCGCACAGGCTCTCGACATCGAGCATTTCGTATATCAGGAAATCGAGATCCCTGCGGTTGATTGTCTGGGACATGGTTTCAAAGATATCAAGCAGTAGAGCGACGGGTTTCCAGGCGTTACACGCGCATGTCCGCGGGCACGACCTTGCCCTCATCCACAATCAGTTCGCCGTCAAGCATAAGGGTACAATTCTGCATGGGCAGGTCGAGGTGGCAGGGCGTGTCGTTGTTGCCTCCAAACTCCGTATCCGGCCCCATGGAAAACAATACATTGCCATAACAGGCGCGTCCGTCCATACCTATTCCCGGCAGGTCAACGTCCCACTTGCAGGCGGCGTTAAGACCCCAGCCGATATGGGAGATGGCATAGGCGCGCGGATCCTGGTATTCGTCAATAAAATTCTTCAGCGTATCCGCATCCGGACCGCCGTTGATTTCAATGACCGCGCCATCCCGGATCACAAACTCGACCGGTGACGTGACGAAGCGTTTGAGCGGAAAGATGATATCGTCCGCATCCATGACCACGCGGCC
>VYCZ01000236.1:0-2026 GCA_009843675.1 Gammaproteobacteria bacterium
GGGCGTTGATCAGGTCCCATGAGAGCTCGCCGGGATTATCGATGGCGCGTAATACCGCGTTCTTCGTGACTTCATGAAACACCACCCGTTTTACTTCCTTGCGCTTGAGCGCGCCGCGCTCCCGGAGCAGTTCAAACAGGTGCCATGATATGGCTTCACCTTCCCTGTCCGGATCAGTGGCCAGGTAAAGAACGTCGGATTTCTTCAGGGCACGCGCGATCGCGTCCACGGAACGGGCATTCTTGTCGATGATTTCATAACGCATGGCGAATTCCTTTTCCGGGTCCACCGCGCCGGATTTCGGCAATAGATCGCGCACGTGGCCGTTGGAGGCCATAACAACTATAACTAATGCTTCAGACATATTTTTCTTACACGCTTTATTGTTATTCTCAAAATTTATGGGGTCAGAGTAAAAATTCTGGCGAATTTCTTACTCTGACCCCTTTTATCTGGGGTAGATCCGCTCCGACTACGACGGTTCCCGCTCCGCACGCATATACAGGCCCGGCGCAACCGCCGTGATCAACCCTTCCAGTTCCAGGTTCAACAGTTTACCCGTGATGTCCTCAATCCCGAATCCGGTCATGTTCACGATCTCATCCAGGCCTGTCGGTTCGTACCCTATATTATCAAGCAGCACTTTTTCCCGTTCGTCAAGTGTATTGATCTTCCCCGCCCCGGCTGAGGTTCCCCCCGGGGATGTCGCTTCGAGGTTCACGCAGCGGCTGAGAACGTCTGCAATATCTTCCACCCGTTCCGCCAGACCGGCCCCTTCGCGCAACAGGCCGTGGCAACCCTGTTTCATCGGGTTCCTGATGGAGCCCGGCACTGCGAACACCTCCCGGTTCTGTTCCAGCGCATGCCTTGCCGTGCTGAGAGAGCCGCTCCTGCGGGCCGCCTCAACCACCAGGACCGCTTCGCTCAGGCCGCTTATGACCCGGTTGCGGCGCGGAAAATTATGCGGCAACGGCCGCCAGGACAAGGGAAATTCGGACACCAGGGCGCCGCTTTCACTGATCTTCTCTGCCAGTCCCGCATTGGACTCCGGATATACGCAATCCAGCCCGCTGCCCAGCACTGCCACGGTCCTGCCCTGTTGTCCCAGCGCGCCCCTGTGCGCTTCCGTGTCTATCCCCCGGGCCAGGCCGCTGGTCACCGTAATCCCCTGCCTTGCCAGTTCCCCGGCAAAATAGCGGGCATCCCTGCGGCCATCCATGGTAGGTTTTCGACTCCCCACAATGGCAACCTGGCAACTCCCCAGGACTTCCGGGTCACCGCGGACGAACAAGCATGGCGGCGCCGCAGTCTGTTTCAATATAGCCGGGTACTGTGGACTGTCAAGCGGGACCAGGTGGTAATCCGGACGTTCCAGGGACCGGATTTCGCGCTCAATTTCCTGTGTATCAGGCTCCCGCAGGGCTTTCAGGACCGACCCCGGCAAGTGGGAACGATTGATTGCCCCTGCCCCGACCGCGTCCAGCACAGCTTGCGCAGCCCCGAAACCCACCAGCAATTGAGACAGATCATGCTCAGCCGCGGCCGCGGCATGCAAAAGCACCAGCCAGGCATATGTTTGGGAATGTTCTGAAGCCCCGTCCTTGACTGTGTTCACTCATATCCTCCCTGACACGTTAAGAAATTTCAGCAAATGCCTGCGATGGCATGCAATGTGGAATGGCTGAAAGTGTAGCCGCATATCCGGCAGGGAGTCAACGGTATACCGCATTGCGAACGGCACTTTTTTTATGGATAATAGTCAAAGGCTTACCCGGTAGAATCAAGCAGGAATCCGATGTCAACATTGACCGTATTACATTTTCCCGACCCCCGGCTGCGTAAGAAGGCCCGTCCCGTCGCGGCCGTGGACGCGCAGGTCAGACAACTCTCTCGGGATATGCTGGAAACCATGTACGCGGAAAACGGCATCGGCCTGGCCGCCACCCAGGTGAACGTACAGCAGCGGGTCGTGGTCATGGACCTCTCGGAAGAGAAAAACGAACCCGTAACCCTGGTCGACCCGGAA
>VYCZ01000236.1:2036-3346 GCA_009843675.1 Gammaproteobacteria bacterium
GAGGAAATGGAGGAAGGCTGCCTTTCGGTGCCCGGATTTACCGACCTGGTGCAACGGGCGGAAAAAATCTCCTACCGTTTCCTCGACCTGGACGGTCAGGAAATCGAAGCGGAAGCCGACGGGTTGCGCGCAGTCTGCATCCAGCATGAAATCGATCATCTTGACGGAAAACTGTTCATCGATTACCTGTCCCCGATAAAACGGCAGCGGGTGCGCAAGAAAATAGAGAAGCAGAACAAGATCCGCGCCTTGTGAACCTCTCCTTTGCCGGCACGCCTGAACTCGCGGCAGTCATTCTGGGCGCGCTGATCGAATGCCCGCAGCATCAAATCCGGCACGTTTACACTCAACCCGACCGGCCCGCGGGGCGCGGCAGGAAGAACCGTCCGAGTCCGGTCAAACAACTCGCCCAGCGGTTCGCTATTCCCGTCAAACAGCCCGCGACCGCTGCCGAACTCGCTCGGGACGCCGACCTGGCCGGTATCGATGCCTTGATAGTCGTCGCCTACGGCCTGATCCTGCCCGCACAGGTACTGTCCCGTCCCCGCTACGGTTGTATCAACGTACATACTTCCCTGCTGCCCAGGTGGCGCGGCGCGGCCCCTATCCAGCGGGCGATCCAGGCGGGCGATAGTGAAACCGGAATTTCAATCATGCTCATGGACCGCGGCATCGACACCGGCAAGATCCTGCTGCAGAAAGTCTGCGCCATCGGCAAGGCCGATACCGCCCTGTCCCTGACGGAGCGGCTTGCATCATTGGGCAGTGCATGCCTGATCGAGGCGCTGGCCGGACTGGCGGATACGTCCATTGACCCGGCGGACCAGGCTGATGAAAATGCGACGTACGCCCACAAGGTAACCAAGCAGGAGGCAGAAATCGACTGGAATGCAGGTGCGGATGAAATTGAGAGAACCGTGCGCGCGTTCAACCCGGCGCCGGTTGCGCACACCCGCCTGGACGGTGTAAAGATACGGGTCTGGGAAGCCCGGATACTGGACGCCGGGCATCGGGGAAATTCACAACGGTTATCCCGGCCTTTTCGTTGCGCAGCAATGAACCTCCGGGCGCGTGCAGCAAAGGCCGTCTGCGGGGTCGCCGATGCCGGGCTGACTCTGGACGCGGCCCTGGGACAAAGCCTGCATGGCATCGAACGCGCTGCTGACCGCGGCTTCATCAAGGAACTGTGTTTCGGGACCCTGCGCTGGTTCGACCAACTGGAATTCCTGCTCGCCTGTTACCTGGACAGGCCGCTCAAACAGAGAGATGGCGATATCAGGATGCTCATCCTGGTCGGCCTGTACCAGTTG
>VYCZ01000176.1 GCA_009843675.1 Gammaproteobacteria bacterium
CGTGGAACCAGAGCCCGTGCTCGCGCGCCAGCGCGCCGATCCGATCAAGCTCGTCCACGTTGCCCAGGTCAGTGGTGCCGGCCGAACTGACCACCAGCCACGGTTCAAGTCCCGCTGCGCGGTCGGTGCGGATCATCTCCGCCAGGGAGTCCGGGTCCATGCGGAAGTCTGCATCGGTGGGCACGGCGCGCATGACACAGCCGCCCAGCCCGGCAATGTGCAGGGACTTGGCTACGCAATGATGGGTAAAGCGGGTGTGATAGACCACGGCCCGCGGGTAATCTTCCGCGTTCAGGCCGTGGGCTTCCCGGGCCGTCACGATACAGGTCAACGTGGCGATGCTGCCGCCCGAGGCCAGTACGCCCTTCGCCGTACCCGCGTGATAGCCCACCAGTTCCGCCATCCAGTCCAGCAACTGGTATTCCATGCGCACCGCGCCGGGGGAACTGGAAAACTCACCGGCATATTCATCCATCACTGCCGCCATGTAATCCCCCAGGGCCGAGTAATACATGCTGCACGGGGCAATATAGCCGAAGAACTTGCCGGATACGGCACATAGCGCCTGGTCATCCACGTTTTCCTTGTAGATGCGCAGGATTTCCCCGATATCCATGCCCTCCTCGGTAATGGGAGAATCATAGAGACCGGCGCCCATGTCCTCGGTAAAGTTAAACGCCGGCCGGTCCGGCAGGGTCTCCAGGAACCGTTCGGTATAGTCGTTGACCGCGCCCAACAACTCCCGGCGCCGGCCCGCATCCGGCTCAATGATGCCGGCCTGTTCCGCAAAAGCGTTAATTTTCCGGATCAGATCTTCCATAGCAGCAGGACAGAGCGCGTGTTGAGGAACGGATCTGTCTCCGGGCAAAGCTGCTCAGGCAGCGGCGCCCTGCTCGAACAGGCTGTCCCTCAGGGGTGGTTTGGTCTTGGCCTGGATGCACACTTCAGGCGGTATGTCGAATACGAACGCGCGGTCGGGGCCGATACCTTCCTCGCGCAGGCAGGCGGCCATGTCATCGTCAGCCTCGGTAAAGCCGGCCCGGCGGTTGAATTCCCATTCGTTCTCCAGGCACTGCCAGCCCAGGTCGGCGATGTATTGGCGTGACACTTCTTCACCGTAAAACAGGCTGTAACAGCGGCGTATCTCATCCAGGTTGGGCTGCATGAACTGGCACAGGCCGGAGGAGTCGCATACCGCGTTGACGATTTGCGCATCCTGGGACGCGCGCACCGCATCTTCGCCTGCCAGTTCCGGGTTGATGACCAGGCCCGCGGTATGGTCCGCGCCCATGGCGCTGGTGGCATAGGTTACGCCTGCCGCCTTCAGCGGACGCGGGTCCCAGGCAGGCAGCGCCTGGCCCTTGGCTACCGGGATGCGGTCGTGGTTACGGTGCGTACCTATGGACAACGCGCCGTTACCGACCAGCGTACCGATCTCCGTACCGTTTCCGACGTCATTGCGCAACAGGCCCTTTGCCCCTTCCGCATCGCCCCATTCCATACCGCCGGAATCCATATACACGGCGATGGCCGCGCCCGTCTCGATGGTGTCCATCCCCAGCTCATCGCAGAGCCGGTCCAGGTCGGCTACGTCCTCCCAGTTGTTGATGGCGCAACAGGAACCCAGCAGGGTAAGCGTCTCGAACTCCAGCGCGGACGTAACGTAGTTGCCGGAGGCGTCGTGGATGATGTTGGAACAGCGCACGATACAGCCGCTCATGCAGTTGTGCATCCCACCGCCGCGTTCGGGGAACGCCTCGTGGATGCGGGCGCCGTCGAGCTTGTCCACCTCCGGGTTGCGGCCCTCGGTCCGGTTCTTGTAGGGAAAGGTGTGCAACATGTTGGCCATGGGCACGCCGGTGCTGGTGCCGCCCTTGAAGATATTGTGGCGGCCGTCGCTCAGGTAGGTCTTGCTGAAGGTCTTGTTGTTGGCGTTGAATGCCTTGCTGTCCGCCGCCTGCCTGAGGCGCGCCTTGCCCGGTTCTATCAATACCCATTTCAGGCACTTGGAACCCATTACCGCGCCGACCCCGCCGCGTGCGGCGTGGCGCGCGGGGTGCCGGCCCTTGCTCTTGTCGGTAGTGGCGACCGAGGCGGTTTTCAGCATCATCTCGCCCGCCGGGCCGATGCTGATGGCGCTGGCGTTTTTCGAACGCCCTGCCAGCAATTTCTCGCAGGAGGCATAGTTCCACAGCCCCTTGTAATCGTCCGCTTCGACCAGTTCCACGCCTTGTTCCGACACCGCCAGACCCCAGCGCCGTTCCCGGTCGGCAGGCCGGCCGGTGACGACAATGCCCCGGTAACCCAGTTTCATTAAATCCTGCCCTGCTTCGCCGCCGGTATTGGCTTCCTTTATGCCGCCCGTGAGAGGGCTTTTGCAACCCACGGACAAACGCCCCGACGTCGGAGCCGAGGTTCCCGACAGGATACCCGGAGCCAATACCAGGACATTATCCGGACCCAGCGGGTCGCAGGCGGGGTCACACTCGTCCAGCAGGATGCGCGCGGAGAGGGAACGCCCGCCAAGGTACTTCCAGTCTGCCGGAAAATCCTCTATGGTCACCGCCAGATTCGTCATATCGACACGGATCAACCTGTCATTGTCCCAAACCCCGTTCATATCACTCTCCTCGGCTGTTGCGGATTGGCTTATTATCACCACTGCAAGTGTTATAGTCCAATATTTTGTATGCTGACGGAATTAAGGGGTCAGGGTAATATGTCAACATGTCCGGGAATAAACGACACATATCCGTGGCAGACTTCAGTCTCACAGACCTGCCCGATGATTACTACGAAGACCCGTATCCTTACTATCACGCACTGAGAGAGCAGTCCCCCGTACACCGCTTTGCGGACGGCAGCTACTTCTTCACCCGCCATGCCGACCTGTTCCGCATCTACCGCGACCCAAAACTGTTCAGCTCCGACAAGAAAAAGATGTTCAAGCCCCTGTTCGGCGACACATTATTATACGAACATCACACAACCAGCCTGGTATTCAACGATCCGCCGCTGCACACCCATGTACGCAAGGCCATCGGCGATGCCCTGTCGCAGAAGACCCTCATTGCCATGGAACCGGGACTGCGCGAGTTCACTGCGGAATTACTGGACAGACTGGAAGACAAGGGAGAGTTCGACGTGATGTCCGATTATGCATCCCTCATCCCAGTCGAGGTGATCGGCAACCTGCTGCGCCTGCCGCGCGAGGACCGCGGGATGCTGCAACGCTGGGCCAACGCTATCCTCGGAGCGCTGGAATTCGACCTGTCCAGGGAAAAACTGGATTACGGTAACCGTTGTGTAAAGGAATTCCTGGTTTATCTCG
>VYCZ01000258.1 GCA_009843675.1 Gammaproteobacteria bacterium
CGTTTGTCGGGCCGGCTGTCATCCAGCGGGCTGAGTTGACCGACCGCCATATTCAAGTCGGGTTTACCCTGTCGGTGCTCATCGGCATTGCCATGGCAGCGATGATCTGGTTGCTGGCCCCGTTTATCGGCGATTTCTTTCGCGAACCAACAGCGGCGCAGGTCCTCCAGGCGTTATCGATAATATTCGTCATCAACGGCATCGGAAGTGTACCCGCCCACTTGTTGCGCCGCGACCTGCGTTTCAAGGAATTGATGGTCGCCGACGTTCTGGCGTATTCCATCGGCTACGGCATTACGGCAATAGTCCTTGCCTTCCAGGGTTTCGGGGTATGGTCCCTGGTCTGGGGAGAGATCATGCACAAGGTGGTCTATTCGGTAATGGTAATCCGTTATACGCGTATGTCTCTTCATCCCCGCTGGGCGCTCCCTGAGGCAACGGACCTCCTGTCCCGCGGCGCCGGATTTTCGCTGGCCCGGTCATTTGAGTTCATCGCCCGGCAGGGGGGCTACTTTGTCGTCGGGCGCTGGCTGGGCGCCGGCGCGCTCGGTTATTTCACGCGGGCCGACAAGCTTATCCTGTTGCCGAGGAACTACGTCGGCCAGAGTTTATTCCATGTACTGTTCCCGGCCATGGCGCAGCGCCAGCAGGGACCGGAACGCCTGGCAACCATTTACCTGCACGGCTCCGAGGTATTATCCCTGGTGGCATTGCCGGTAAGCGCCATGCTGTTTGTGTGCGCCCCCGAGATCGTCTCGGTCATCCTGGGAGGACAGTGGGGCCCTGTTGTCATACTCCTGCAGATCCTGGCGTTTGCCGTCCTGTTCCAGATGTGCGACATCCTGAATTTCGCGGTTATCGGCGCGCTGGGCGCGGTATATCGCCAGTCCTGGCGGCAAGGGATACACGCGGTCCTCGTTGTCGGCGGCGCCTGGTATGCGAGCCGGTGGGGCCTGGAGGCCGTAGTGATTGTCATAGTCGCCGCCCAGGTTCTCGCTTACCTGTTGTTGGCGCAGTTGACGGTTTCACTCCTGAGAGTTCACTGGCGCCACCTGCTGCGCTGTTGCCTGCCGGCGTTATGGGCAGGCGCCTGGGCCGCCGTGGCGCTGTGGCTGACGGCGGGGCAGGTGCGGGCTATGGAGTTGCCGGCAGTGCCGGCGCTGGCTCTTGAACTTCTTGCCTGGTTCGCGGCGCTGCTCGCGGCGCTGTATTACGCGCCGTCGTATGTCCGCCCTGTCTCCGTCAAGTGGGCGCTGACCAATATTCCCTTCGAGGTGCTGGGCACGCCGGGGAGTTATATGAGAAAGGGATGCAAATGGCTGGCGCGGGAAGGGCAGGATCATTGACATCAATGCCGGAACCGTCATACTTTGCATATCATCCTGTGTTAGTTGAAGAAGGCCATTCATCTGGTTAAAGAGCGTGAACGAAAGCATTGGCGTGCGTGACGGATATAAACGCGCTTTCGACCTGACCGTCATCATTATCGCTTATATCCTGCTGCTTCCCCTGTGGCTGATAGTCTGGATTTTTGTGCCTCTCGCCATCTGGCTGGAAGATCGCGGGCCGGTTTTCTATGCGCAGGAACGGGTCGGCCGCCGAGGGAAACATTTCCAGGTCCTCAAGTTCCGCACCATGATTCGGGATGCCGAGAGCCTGACGGGACAGGTCCTTGCTGCAGAAGACGATCCTCGCCTGACCAGGGTTGGGAAAATATTGCGTAAGCTCCATCTTGACGAGACACCGCAGGTCATCAATATCGTGAAGGGCGAGATGAGCCTGGTGGGACCGCGGCCCGAGCGCCCGGCCCTGACCGAACAATTCAGCCGCGAAGTTCCCGGCTTCCCGGAGCGTCTCAGGGTCAGGCCGGGCATCGCAGGACTGGCCCAGGTGCGCGGCAGTTACTGGACAGACCCGGGTTACAAACTGAAATACGACAACCTCTACATTGAAACCATGAGTCCGTGGCTGGACTGCAAGCTGCTTGTACTTGCAGTCTGGGTTGCCATCAAGCGTGTCTTTTATGGGCCGGACGCTTCCGTGGCGGATAACGGCGCAGAGACAGACCAGACTCAATGAAGGGCGAGGCGTAGAGGAAGGCACTTGGAGATTGAGCAGAACCAGGATCAGCAGGTCACCGTTTCAATTATCATCCTGACCTGGAATACCGAGCAACAGATCGGCGGCTGTTTAGCGTCTCTTGACCGGGGGCTGAGCGAGTTTTCCGCTGAAGTCATTGTTATTGACAACGGTTCGCAGGATCAGACCTGCGCGGTAATCAGGGAAGTTCTGCCGGATGCGCAGTTGTTGTGCAATCTCGAAAATCGTGGCGTTGCCCCGGCCCGCAACCAGGGCATTCAACTTGCCCGGGGCGAATATGTGCTTATCCTGGATGACGACACGGTTATGCAACCGGGAGCACTGGACGTTCTCATTCGTTATATGGAGGCGCACCCGGAAGCAGGATTGTGCGGTCCCAGGCTGACTGACGCCGACGGGAACTTGCAGTTATCGTGCCGGCGCTTTCCTACCCTGGTCGATAAGCTGGCCCGGCGTCTGCCTTCAGGCCTGGGTCAGGAGATAGCCCGGAAAGCGGAAATGGCTGACTGGGACCACCGGTCAATCCGCGAGGTGGATTACGTGATCGGCGCCTGCCAGGTCATTCGCCGCCGTGCCTTGCAGGAAGTGGGCCTGCTTGACGAACGTATCTTTTACGGCCCGGAGGATGTCGACATATGCCTGCGCCTGCAGCAGGCCGGTTGGCGGGTGGTGTATAACCCTGACGCTGTCGTCGTGCATGAAGAACGCAGGATGAGCCGTTCACTCGGGTCCGGCCTGGTGTGGAAACATATTTGCGGACTCGGTTATTATTTCTGGAAACATGGTTATTTGTTGTCGCGCAAACGGTTATATTCACAGCTTATACAAACAAGACCATCCGACCAGGCTGAAAGAGAACAATTTTGAACCAAACTAATCCAGTCGATTTTCTCGTAGTCGGCGCGGCGAAATCAGGGACCACAACGCTGTTCGAGACGCTGAGCAAGCATCCCGGAATATTTATTCCGCAACGTAAAGAATGTCGTTATTTTTCCTGTACGCGTGGTAATTTCGCAGGGCCCGGCCCCCAGTACGCAAATAACGTAACCCGCTCTTTGGAAGATTATCGAGAGCTGTTTGAGAAGGCTAAACCAGGTCAACTCTGCGGAGATGTTTCACCTGATTATCTCTATTATTACCAGAATGCCGTCCCCAAAATTCTCAATGAAAAAGATGCGCGAATTCCGATTATTATCGTTTTACGCAACCCCATAGAC
>VYCZ01000332.1 GCA_009843675.1 Gammaproteobacteria bacterium
CCAGCCGCTGTCCACGAACGCCCGGTAGGCGTCCTTGAACCCTTCCGGGGGCATAACCCCGGCGTCATTGAATTTGGCGCCGGCAATATCTCCGGGGCGGTTGAGCGGCGCCAGCACTTCCGCAGCAAATTTCCCCGCTTCCTCCAGAACCGCATCCACGGTCTCCGCCGTAGCCTCTTCAAATCCGGGCAGTTGATTGACGTCCGGCAGTCCTGCCAGTTCGTTCAGGACAAAGCGCATGTCGCGCGTGGGGGCAGCATAGGTCATAATTAAGAATTAGGAAGTAAGAATTGGGAATTGGGGTTTCGGGACTTCTTAATACAGCCGGGCCGCGTATTTTTCCCTGAACTGGTCGCAGTCCTGCAGCAATGTCTGCGTGGTCCTGGGCATCGGTACCCGGTAGTTGGTCAGGTCCTCGATCAGTGTGCCGCAGCGGTGAAAGATATCGATCCCGCGTTTGCCCAGGGCCTGTTCGCGCCGGGTTGCATCGTCACGCAACGCAGGTTTGCAGTCGGCAACCTGTTCCGAGGCGCTGACGAAACGCGGCCAGATCTCTATGATGGCCGGGTCGCTGCGCAGTGTCTCCATGGTATTTTTACCGCTGTCGGCCAGTTCCTGGATCAGTTTCACCAGGTTGCCGAACATGGGGGCCTTAGCGAAGACCTCGTTCATCTTGTCGTTAAGCTCGTCGATTTCACGCATGGTGTGCGCAATCTTGATATAGCGGCTTTCCAGGAAGTTTTCGACGGGGGTGGTGAAGGCCCTGAACGGCTCTCCCCAGAGCTCTTCCAGGCCTTCCCTGCCGTGTTTGACCCGGATGTATTTCCCGTATTCAAGCGCTCCCATGAAACACAGGCCGCACTCCTTCAGCAGTTCGTTTTCAGGGTTGATGGTAATGCCGATCTGTTCCAGTTCAACGATATGGGTCAGGATGTCCGCGCCGCGGTTCAGCAGCGCGCCGGCCAGCATCGCGGCCAGCACCCGTTTTCTTGACGAGTTACCTTCCGCTTCGTACCTGCGCCGGACCTCCTCGAGTTTGTCGCCGGGAGTATTTATTCCGGGTTCGACGTGATGGAAGACACGCCGGGTGAGCTGGTCGATAAGGGTTTTTTTATAGGCAAGGTTGTTCGGTACGTCGTAGTGCCGGATCCAGTAACCCTCATAATAGACGCGTTCCTGCCCGTCTATTACCCTGAGTGTGCGGTTCGCGACTTCTTGCAGCATGTTCCAGGACGGACTAGGCGGATGCCGGGAATCTCGACCGGTAGTGTTTACTGTTCAGCGCCGGCAATACTCCCAGGTCAACCGGACCTTCCCGCACCAGGGCATCCTGGCGGGTTTCCAGTCCCTGCCGGTAACGCGCATACACGCCCAGCGCCCAGACCGGGAAATAGTGGCTGTAGCCGTGGTAGCGCAGGTAGAACACCCGCGGGAACCCGGTGCCGGTGTAGGCCGTTTCTTTCCAGCCTTTTGCGCCGTCAAAATTACGCAACAGGTAATTTATGCCTTTCTCCACTTCCTCCGATTCCGTCTCGCCCATCGCCATCAGGCCAAGCAGCGCCCATGCAGTCTGCGACGCGGTGCTTTCCCCGGAACCGGCCAGCGCCGGATCGCTGTACGAGTCGCAGCCCTCGCCCCAGCCGCCGTCACTGTTCTGGATATCTTTCAACCATTTCACGGCCTTGCGCAACCAGGGCTGGTTCGGGTCCTCGCCCAGGGCGCCCAGGCCAACCAGCACGGCCCAGGTCCCGTAGATATAATTGACGCCCCAGCGTCCGAACCAGGCGCCGCTGGGCTCCTGTGTCCGCTGCAGGTAGTCGACCGCGCGCGCGACGGGCGGGAAGGTCTTGTCATAGCCGAGCATGGCCAGCATTTCAATACAGCGCCCGGCCAGGTCGGCCGTGCTCGGGTCGACCAGCGCCTTGTGATCGGCAAAAGGTATCTTGTTCAGGTATTCGTGATGGTTGTCGATATCGAAAGCCCCCCAGCCGCCGTCCGTGTTCTGCATGCCGATAATCCAGTTGACGGCCTGGGCAATACGCTTTTTCTTGTCGGGGTGGTAATGGGCGCCGGCCCGCAGCAAGGCCATGACGACCATGCTGGTATCATCGACGTCGGGATAGAAATCATTCTCAAACTGGAACGCCCAGCCGCCGCATTCCAGGTCCGGCGCCTTATCGGTCCAGTCGCCCCGGGTAAATACCTGTTTGTCGAACAGCCAGTCGGTAGCCGGTTTGACGGCTTCGTTGTCCGGTTGCAGGCCGGCCTCGGACAGGGCGGACAGGCTCAGGCAGGTATCCCAGATCGGTGACACGCAGGGCTGGACATAAGTCTGCGCTTCTTCCTCGATCACCAGGTCCTCGATGGCCTGCAGGCCGCGCTTCAGATCCGGGTCGGTCGCATCATGACCCAGCAGCTTGAGCGCATAGACGGCATTGGCCATGGCCGGAAAGATGGCGCCGATCCCGCCCTCTCCGCGCATGCGCTCGCGCATCCAGGCTTCCAGCCTGCGCATGGACAGCCGCCTGATAAAGCCGGGAACCAGCGGATCCAGCAGCTTGAGCAGGCGTTCCAGCAGGATAAAACAGTTCTCGACGCAGATCCCGGGCAGGTAGCTGTCAATGTGATTCAGGGATTCCGGGTCTTCCCGGAACAACTCCCTGATGTCGGTGCCGCGCTGTACCGGTCTGAACGAGAAGATCAGCAACAGCGGGACAATGACGCAACGCGACCAGTAGGAAACCTTTTCCAGGCTGAAAAACCACCAGCCCGGCATCCAGATGATCTCCGCCGGCATGGCGGGCACGGTCCTCCAGGGCACCTGGCCGAAGGTCGCGAGCAGGATGCGGGTAAAGACGTTGACCCGCTCCGCGCCGCCGTTGTTACGCACCCAGGCGCAGGCCCGGCGCATTGCCTCCCCGGCAGGGTCGCAGCCCACCGTTTTCAGGGCAAAATAGGCTTTTACGGTCGCGCTGATATTGCCCGCTCCGCCTTCATACAGGGGCCAGCTTCCGTCCGGCAATTGCCGGCTGAAAATATAATCAGCCAGGCGTTGTTCCCGTTCCTTGTCCACCGTGCCCATCAGGTGTTGGAACAGGATGTATTCGGCGGGGATCGTGGTGTCCGCTTCAACGTCGAAACGCCAGTAACCGGCGCGGTACTGCCGTTCCAGCAGCGCCGTGCCCGATTGCACCAGCGTTCTGGCCAGGGGGTCTGTCTGGGGAACCGGAAGGTTAACCTGTTCCTGTTGCAGGAGCCGGGCCGAGAGCAGTTCTCCGAATGCGGAGTCTGTTATTGTCGCCGTGCTCTGTTCAG
>VYCZ01000168.1 GCA_009843675.1 Gammaproteobacteria bacterium
ACGTTATCCAGGGTCAGCAGGGGTGAATCCTCAGGGGGTTCGCGGGAAAACACATCCAGCGCGGCGCCGGCCAGACTCCCTTTGCTGAGCGCGTCATAAAGCGCTTCCTCGTCGACCAGTCCCCCTCTCGCGCAGTTGATCAACCTTGCCCCCGGTTTCATGGCATTGATGCGTTCGGCATTCATAATGTTGCGGGTCTTGTCATTCAGCGGGCAATGCAGGCTGATGTAATCCGCTTCGCTCACAAGTTCATCGAGGCCGACACCGGTAACGCCGTCGGCGAGAAACTTTTCCTCGGTAACGAACGGATCATAGGCGATCACCTGCATTTCCAGGGCCAGCGCCTTGGCCGCCACAATCCTGCCGATATGGCCGTAGCCGATAATACCGAGCGCCTTGCCGCTCAGTTCCACGCCCATGAAGCGGGCGCGCTTCCATTCACCCTGTTTCACGGACCTGTTGGCCTGGGGCAGGTTCCGACTCAGGGAAAACAGGTGGGCCAGGGTCAGTTCCGCCGTGGTAGTCACGTTGGCGTCAGGGGTGTTGAGCACGACGATGCCTTTACCCGTGGCATGGTCAACGTCTATATTATCGACGCCGATGCCGGCCCTGCCGATTACTTCGAGCCTGTCAGCCGCGTCAATGACTTTTGCCGAAATCGTCGTGGCGCTGCGCACGATTACGGCATGATAGTCGCGAATCTTTTCGCACAACGCGCTTTCATCGAGGCCGGTGATATGCTCTGCGGCAATATTTTTCTGTCCGTCAAGGAAAGCCTTGCCTTCAGGAGAGATCTTGTCCGCTACCAGAATACGTTTCTGCCCGATATTTCTATCCACTGATCAACTCGTCAATTTCCTCGGCCAGCTTACGCGTCAGCTTACGGACTTTCCCGGCGCCACGGCCCTCCACCATGACCCGCAGCACAGGCTCGGTACCGGATGGGCGCAACAATACCCGGCCGGGATCATCGAGCTGTTTTTCAACTTCTCTCACTATCCCGTCAATCTCCGGATAATCCTTAAGCTGAACCGGTTTGCGCAGGGCAATATTCATTAATGTCTGCGGAAATTTTTGCATGCCGCCTTTTAGCGAATGCAAACTCTCCCCGGTGTCCCGCATGGCGCTCAATACCTGTAGAGCGGAAATGATGCCGTCTCCCGTATCGGAGAAATTCCTGTTTACGATATGGCCCGACTGCTCTCCGCCCAGCACCAGCTTTTTTTCATCCAGCATTTCTGCGACATACCGATCCCCCACCTTCGCCCGGAAAAACTCAAACCCCATCTCTTTCAACGCCCGTTCCAACCCCAGGTTGCTCATCAAGGTACCCACAACACCGCCGTTGAGCATCTTTCTCTGGTGTCTTGCAATGATGTAGAGCAACTCGTCACCGTCCACAAGCTGGCCCTTATGGTCGACCATGATCAACCTGTCGGCGTCTCCGTCCAGCGAGATGCCGGCGTCCGCGTTTTTTTCCAGCACGAGTTGTTGCAGGGTCTCCGGCTTCGTGGCGCCGCACCCGTCGTTGATATTGAAACCGTCCGGTTCCACGCCGATTGCATGGACTGCAGCGCCCAATTCTTCGAACACCCTGGGCGCAATCCTGTACGCCGCGCCGTTGGCGCAATCGACCACCAAGCGAATTCCGCTCAGGTCACAATCGACCCTGCTCTTGCAGTACTCTATGTACCTGCGCGCCGCATCCGTAATCCGGCGCGCCTTTCCCAGCTTGTCCGGTTCAACAACCATGAGCGGGTTGGCCAGTTGTTCTTCAATCTGTAATTCGACGGCATCCGACAGTTTCCTGCCATTCCTGGAAAAGATCTTGATGCCGTTATCGAAATAAGGGTTGTGTGAAGCGCTGATGACAATCCCCGCTTCGGCGCGGGTATTTTTTGTCAGGTAGGCGACAGCCGGCGTGGGTACCGGCCCGAGCAGGCGGATATCGACACCTGCGGCGGACAATCCCGCTTCCAGCGCCGATTCGAACATATATCCGGACACGCGGGTATCCTTGCCGATAAGAATGGGCCCCGCGGTTTTTTCGCGCAGCACCTTACCGATGGCCCAGCCCAGTTTCATGACGAAACCCGGCGTGACGGGTTCTTCGCCGACCCTGCCGCGAATGCCGTCGGTACTGAAATATTTGCGAGAATTGACCTGCATTCCTGACATCTGACCTGTTCCGTGGTTGGGCTGTTATCCTTCAGGCAGGTCGCGCCGGCCCGTCAATGGCAGGGCCTTCAACTGACTCACCTTCATCTTTCTGCTGTGTTTCACCAGGTCCGGCCTGTTTGCCGCGCGTCCTGTCATCATCGCGCCAGTCCGCCGGCGGTCCCGGTTCTTTTCCTTCCATGATACTGTCGATCTGGCCGGAATCGATGGTTTCATACTTGATGAGGGCGTTCGCCATCAGGTGCAGTTTATCCATGTTTGCTTCAACCAACTCCTTTGCATGCTGATAGTTCTTGTCAATGATACGTCTCACCTCTGCGTCTATGTCATTCTGCGTCGTCGCGGAAACAGTTGAATGCTTGGTCACGGAATGTCCCAGGAAGACCTCTCCTTCATCCTCCTGGTATGTGAGCGGTCCCATTTTTTCGGAGAGACCCCACTTGGTCACCATGTTCCTTGCCAGCAGCGTGGCGCGTTCTATGTCGTTGCTCGCGCCCGTTGTCACGGCATCTTCCCCGAAAATCAGGCTCTCGGCTATGCGGCCGCCGAACAGGGCACATATCTGGCTCTGCAAAAACTGCCGGGAATAGCTTAACCTGTCCTGTTCCGGCAGGAACATGGTCACGCCCAGGGCGCGTCCGCGCGGGATTATGGTGACCTTGTAGACCGGGTCATGGCCCGGAACCAGCCGCCCGACAATAGCATGGCCTGCTTCATGGTAGGCGGTGAGTTTCTTTTCCTCATCGCTCATCACCATGGAACGCCGCTCGGTGCCCATCATCACCTTGTCCTTGGCCCGTTCAAACTCTTCCATGTCAACCTGTTTCTTGTCGGCCCGGGCCGCGAACAAGGCCGCCTCGTTTATCAGGTTGGCCAGGTCCGCCCCGGAAAATCCGGGTGTGCCGCGCGCGATGATGGAGGGATCCACGTCATCTGCCAATGCGACCTTGCGCATATGCACCTTGAGTATCTGCTCACGCCCCCGGATGTCCGGCAACGGAACAACCACCTGCCGGTCAAATCGCCCGGGGCGCAGCAGGGCCGGGTCCAGCACGTCCGGCCGGTTGGTCGCCGCGATAACGATGATGCCTTCGTTGCCTTCAAAGCCGTCCATTTCGACCAGGAGCTG
>VYCZ01000232.1 GCA_009843675.1 Gammaproteobacteria bacterium
TGGGGATAAGTCAGGGTCAGAGTAAAAATTCTTCGAATTTCTTACTCTGACCCCTTATTTCACCGGTTCGATGATTGCGTCCAGGTTCAACTGGTCGCAGAATTCCAGGAAGTCGTTGCGCAGTGACGAAATGGAGATCTCCACCGGAACATGAATTGTCAGGTGCAGCGAGAACATCTCGGTGCCGGTATGAGACGCCTCGTAGGTCGTCGTAGATAAATCGCGAATCTGGATCCCATTATCCAGGATAAAGCGGGTTATCCGGTTTACCACGCCGATGCGGTCGCTGCATACGACGTCGATGGCGTACGGCATGAGGTTTTTTTGCGATTTGTTCAGTTCGGTCCGGCGCATATTGATCGATAAATCCTGCTCCTGCCCCAGCCTGTTCAGGGCGTCTTCAACCTTGACGACGGCGTTCCAGTTTCCCGAGAGGAGCAACATCATGGAAAACTCCTGCCCAAGGATGGTTATCCGGCTTTCCCTGATATTACAGCCGGACTCCGCGATGGCGCCGGTCAGACGTTCCGGCAGGGCAGGGTCGTATTTACCGATTACGGTCAGTGCAAGGAACTGTATCATTATTGTAATCCGGGTGAGGCATCCTTACAGGGCAAACCTTCATCTTGTCATCAGCGGGTCGGACAAGTACCATATCATCCTTATTATACAGCAACGGACATATTTCCCCATTATACGCGAAACGGAGTTTTTTGTGCAGGCGGGGGACCAGATTGAAACACCTGATTTGATTTACCGTAATGCAAAACACGAGAGCCATGTTCACGGGTAGCCTGGTTGCCGTTGTCACTCCCATGAAGAGCGGCGTCGGGCCCGATACGCCTTTGGACATGGAGGGCCTGGATCACTTGCTCGAATACCACATCGAGCAAAAAACTTACGTCATCGTCGCTGTCGGCTCTTAGGGGTAATCGGCTACCCTGATGCCGGACGAACACTGTCGCGTCATCAAGCGGGTCGTGGAAATTGTCAATAATCGTGTGCCCGTCATCGCCGGCACCGGGGCAAATTCAACCATTGAGGCCATGGAACTGACGGCCTATGCAAAGGAAGCCGGGGCCGATGCCTGTCTGCTGGTGACGCCGTATTACAATAAGCCGACCCAGATGGGCCTGTATGAGCATTTCAAGGTGATTGCCGACAGTGTTTCCATCCCGCAGATACTTTACAATGTACCAGGGAGAACGGCCTGCGACATGTTGCCGGAAACCGTATCCAGGCTTGCCGGGGTCGATAATATCATCGGCGTCAAGGAAGCCACGGGCGACCTTGCGCGGGTCAAAACGATACGTGAAGATTGTGGAGACGATTTTCTGCTGCTGAGCGGCGACGATGAAACAGCCTGTGATTTTATGCTTACGGGTGGCGATGGCGTGATATCCGTGACCGCCAATGTGGCGCCGGCGGCAATGCATGACATGACTCGGTTGGCGACGGCCGGAGACCGGGACGCGGCAAAGGCCCTGGATGCTAAACTGTTGGGGTTGCACCAATCCCTGTTCCTGGAATCCAACCCGATACCCGCCAAGTGGGCAGTGCAGCGCCTGGGCCTGATTGAAGACGGCATCCGTTTGCCCATGACCTGGTTATCCGAGGAATATCGTCCCCAGGTTGAGGCGGCCATGAGACAAGCAGAGGTAATGTGATTTATGAAGAGAGAGATTCCAACCGTTGCGGCATGGGTGTTCGGGATATGTTTCCTGACGTCCTGCGCTTATATGCCGGATATCGGAAAAATTCTTCCCGACAAGAAGAGTGAATACAAAAAAAGCGAGAGCATGCCGGACCTGGAAATCCCACCGGATCTGACTGCTGACGCCATTAACGATTCAATGAACATCCCGAACGAAGCGCCGGTAACCTTGTCCCGTTACAGAAACCCGCGTACGCCGGGAAGTCCGGGGGTGAGTATCGGCACTACTGAAGCTGATGAGCAATTATTGTCCTTGTCCATTCCGGTAAATCTGCTCTGGCCGGACCTGGTTGAATTTGTCGAATCGAAAAACTATACGGTTGAACTGGAAGACTCGGAACTCGGCGTGCTTGAGACGGGCTGGTCGCAGGCCGATGAGCAGACAGGCCTGCAATACCGGTACAAATACAGGATTTTTGCGGAACCCGGGGACACGGCGGATGCTTCCGTGCTTATAATCAGCCAGGAGCGCCAGACCCGGCTTGATGACAACTCGGACTGGCTTGACCAGGGCAAGGACGCGGCACTTGAAAGGCAGTTTGCCGCCGATCTCAGTCTGTTTATCGGCCCCGGCGAACCTGTCGCCGAGCCTGCAACAGCCGTTGCCGCCGGCGCTGACACCGGTGCAGTGACCCAAGCCGGGTCGGGTATGGATCTCCGCGTTGTTGACGCAGGAGAGGGCAAGATGTACCTGAGCATACCCGAAGCCTTTGAACTGGCCTGGAAAAATACCGGGCTTGCCCTGCGCGACAGCGGGCTGCAGATCGTCGGCGGGGATGCGGACAAAGGTTTTTACCTGGTCACGGGTGGCGCTCCGCAAGGCAGTGAGAAGAAAGGTTTTTTCTCCAGGCTGGCTTTCTGGAAAGGTGACGGGAACGCCGATGCTTCCTGGCAGATCAACCTGACGGGGGTTGGCAACAGGACCGAGTTGATCGTAGTCAACGAAGATGACGAATGGGAAGCAACGGATGATGCCGCCCGCATACTGGCATTAATCCGCGACCGTTATCCGGTCAATTAAGGCTGAAGATCAATAGGGGACAGATTTTAAATCTGTCCCCGATATATCGGTGCTATCTTTTCCTGCTGTGTTCGATCAAGCGCCGGCGCTTGCGCAACTGGCGCCTGGTGAGGGTATTCCCGGATGCCTTGTAGGGATTATCGCCGTGTTTAAACTCGATGAATACCGGTGTCCCCGTCAGGTTCATTCTTTTACGGAAATAATTGGCTAAATAACGGCGGTAATGCGCCGGGGTATCCCGGGTCTGGTTGCCATGGACGATGATGCGGATAGGGTCGTATCCTCCCAGGTGGGCATACTTGAGCTTGATGCGCCGGCCCCTGACCATGGGCGGTGGATTTGCCGTCAATGCTTCGTTCAGAAAAGCAGTGATCGTTGAAGCGTTGAAATCCTGACGCCATGACCGGGTAATCCTGTCGATGCTGTCGAACAGTTTCCCTACCCCCGTTCCATGCAGCGCCGAGATGGGAGGGATGCAGGCATAATAGATAAATCCGGTTTTTCTGACCCGTTGCCGCCGGATAGTCGATTGCGGCTGATGGCTGAGGCCGTCCCGCTGGGTGC
>VYCZ01000461.1 GCA_009843675.1 Gammaproteobacteria bacterium
CCATCGGCGGCACTGTCGGCCCTTACTCTCCCGGCACCGCCTTCTACCTGGTTGCCCACCTGATCGGCCAGACCGGCATGAGCTTTGCCCGCGGCGGAATGGGCTGCATTTCCGATGCCATTGCCGCCTCGGGCAAGAGTCACGGGATGGAAGTCAAGGTGTCTTCACCGGTTGAAAAGATTCTGATCAGCAACGGACGGGCCTGCGGGGTGAGACTGGCCGGCGGAGAAGAACTCCATGCAAAACTGGTCGTGTCAAATGCCAATGCAAAGACTACCTTCGGCGGTCTGGTAGGGGAAGATGAACTGCCTGATGCGTTCATGCAGCGCATCAACCGCTACCGCACCCGCGGCAAGTCCTTCAAACTGCTGTGCGCGGTTGACCGCTTGCCGCAATATACCGGTTTCAGCAGGGAGAAGACCGGCGTGGACTACCCTGCTTACGCCCACATAGGACCAACGCCGGAATACCTGGAACGCGCCTTTGATGAAGCGAAATACGGCTGGTATTCTTCCAGGCCGTTTCTCTCGCCAATCGTTCCCAGTTACTCTGACGACAGCTTGTGCCCGCAGGGAAAACACGTGGTTTCCCTGTACGGCGGCGTAGCGCCCTATGCGCTGCAGGGCGCCACCTGGGATGAAGAGCGGCCGAACCTCACAAAAGCAGCCCTGGATGTCATGGACCGTTTTGCGCCGGGTTTCTCCACATCGGTGCTGGACACGAAATTGTTGTTGCCCGAGGATTTTGAAGAACTGCTGGGCATGCCGGGGGGCAATACCCTGCACGGCGAGATGGCCCTGGACCAGATGTTTTTCCTGCGGCCCGCGCCCGGGTATGCCGACTACCGCTCTCCTATCCGGGGCCTGTACCAGTGCGGCGCCTCCACTCACCCGGGCGGCGCCGTCTCCGCAGTACCCGGGCACAATGCAGCCAGGGAAATCCTGATAGACTGGAAAAAACTGTAACCTGGCAATGAGTATGACGACACAATACGATGCCATAATCGTCGGCGCCGGCCACAACGGCCTGACCTGCGGCGCCTACCTGGCAAAGGCCGGCCTGAAAACGCTGGTGCTGGAGCGCCGCCATGTCATCGGCGGGGCTGCAGTAACCGAAGAATTTTCCCCCGGTTTTCGCGCCTCCATATTTTCCTACATCATGGGACATGTAAACCCGAAGGTGATTGCCGATCTTGAGCTGGAAAAGTTCGGCCTTGAGCACATGAAGGTGGAAGACGTAATTTACCCGCTTTATGACAACGACTGCATCGTCTTTACCAGCAACCTGGAACGCAACCTCCAGCAGATTGCGCGGTTTTCAAAAAAAGACGCTGAAGCCTATCCCGAGTTCTTCAACTATATGTCCAATTCCATCAGGGTCATGCGCAATTGGTTGCTGGAAACGCCCGTTGACCCCGCGGACAGGTCATGGCGCAAATTCAAAGAGACCGCCGGCATGATCTGGCGCTATCGTAAAATCGGCGATGAGTTGTACCGCATTTATGATGCCATGACCATGAGCGCATACGAATATGTATCACAGTGGTTTGAATCAGACGTGGTGAAAGCCGTGCTGTGTTACTGGGCAACCATAGGCTGCAACGTAGGGCCAAAGTCCCCCGGCACTGCTTTCAACATCCTGTTCCACCTGGTGGGTGAGAATGGCATGGGGTTCTGTCGCGGCGGAATGGGCATGATCTCACAATCCCTGGCCGACTCGGGCAGACGCCATGGAATGGAAATCAAAACTGACTCCCCGGTCAATGAAATACTCGTTGAAAACGGCAGGGCCGCCGGCGTCATCACGGAAGACGGCAGGGAATACCGTGGGAAACTGGTCAGTTGCAACGTCTCCGCCAGTCTTACCTTCGGAAAACTGGTAAGGAGAGAACACCTGCCGGAATCCTTCATGCGTGAGATAAAACAGTTCCGCAACAAGGGAAGCGCTTTCAAGATCAACCTGGCCGTCGACCAGGCGCCACAGTACAAGGGGTTTGACCCGGTAGTGGCGGGCGTCGACTACCCGGCCTATGCCCATATCGGGCCGACGACGGAATACCTGGAACGGGCGGCCGATGACGCCAAGTACGGGTGGTATTCAGCAAAACCCTTTATATCGCCCATCGTGCCCAGCATGATTGATGACAGCCTGGCCCCGGAAGGCAAGCACGTGGTAACGCTGTACGGCGGTCATGCTCCTTGTGAGTTAAAGGGTGCAAACTGGGACGATGAGAGGGACAATTTCGTAAGGAATGTCATGGACGTGATGGATGAATTCGCACCGGGATTCTCATCCTCCATCATCGATATGCAGGTCCTGTTGCCTCCCGATATCGAACACATCCTCGGCATACCGGGCGGCCATGAGCTGCATGGTGAAGTGGCGCTGGACCAGCTTTTCTTCATGCGTCCGGCGTCAAAGTACGCAGACTACCGGTCGCCGGTACGCGGACTTTACCAGTGCGGCGCCTCCACCCATCCCGGCGGCGCCGTTTCCGCGGTCCCGGGCCACAACGCCGCGAGGGAAATACTGAAAGACTGGAAAGAGATCAGAAAGTAAGGATTTTTCTGACTTCCGGCCAGGCAGCCCTGCCCCCTTCGTCGAGTACCTTTACCGCATCAGGATTTAACCAGTCGAGTATGCCGTTCCGGTAACTTGACCTGTCCTTCAAGCGCTCATACCAGGACCTGACCCGGGGCCGTTCGGACCACATGCCCTGGAAATTCAACATTTCCAGCCGGGTCATATAAGAAGTGTAGGCAAGGTCCGCCAGTGAGTAATCAGGGCCGCATAACCAGTCGGAGCGCATCAACATGGTCTCGAAATCACCCAGCAGGGCATCCATGTTACATATCGCCTTTTTGAAACTCTCTGCCTCCGTGCCTTCATGAACCGTTTCCTGTAACCAGCGTTTGCTGTTGGCGTTCATGGAACGATCTATTTCCGCGTCAATGGCTTCCCTGTCCCGGTTGCCGACCCTTTCAAGCAATTGCAGACGGTACGCAGCTCCATAGGTGATTACCGATATGTCGTGGTGTATGCCGTCACTGCCGCTGTCAAGGCGCATCAGCAACAGCCTCATCCTGGCGCGCCCGTGGGCCGTCCGGGGCCGCAGCACCGGTTCCGGGAAGGCGTCATCCAGGTACTCGAGTATCACATTGGATTCCGTAATCACCTGGTTACCATGGACCAGCGTAGGGACCACCGCCTTGGAATTCAAGGCAATATATTCCCCCTAATCCCGCATTAGAAAGTTCAAGAATCAAGAAAGCCTTGCCTGTATAATGA
>VYCZ01000128.1 GCA_009843675.1 Gammaproteobacteria bacterium
TGACCCTGCAGCGGGGAATACGCTTTGCATTCTTGGTGATCGTCTGGCTTCCGGTGATACTGTGTGCGGGATTATTGAGAAACACGCAATCCCAGGGGTTGATGGTCCTGTGTGCGGGCACGATCGGCGTATTTTTTACGGCCTTGATTTACGTGATGCTGGAGGACATACAAAAATGGTGGCATGAATGGTTTGAGCTATGGCAGGAATATGCGACGTCCGAACCTGCCAGGCAGCAGCTTGAACAGGCTTACCAGTCGATCAGTCCGCTGCTGTCGGCAATTTTCGCTTCCGGATTTGTCATCAGCCTCATTATTACGATGTTACTGGCGCGCTGGTGGCAGTCAGCGCTGTTCAATCCGGGTGGTTTCAGGAAAGAATTTTATGCGTTGAGGCTGCCCCGCATCCTGGTCTTCCCGACGCTGGCAGGTCTGCTGACATTGCTGCTTATATCCAACGGCGCATCAATAGCGCTCAGGGACACTGTAATCCTGTTGCTGGTACTCTACCTGTTCCAGGGATTATCCGTCATACACGGTTTTCTCTATACCAGGGCCCGCTCCAGGGTCTGGTTGATAGTAATCTACGGCATGTTTTTCATAATGCCGCGTTTCATCCTGTTGTTTGTGAGTTGTGTCGGAATCGTGAATGCCTGCCTGGGTGGAAAGCCGGTCCGGATCGGCGATAACAATGCATGATTATGCTATCATTTTATTTTACGCAGGAGTAAAACAATGCAGGTGATATTACTGGAAAAAATCGGCAAGCTGGGGGAGTTGGGACAACAGGTCAACGTCAAGCCCGGTTATGGCAGGAATTATCTCATCCCCAACGGCAAGGCAGTGCCGGCCACGCCTGAAAACGTGGAAAAATTCGAGGCGCAACGGGCCGTACTGGAACAGGCACAGGCTGATTCGCTTGCTACCGCCCAGGGCAGGGCGGAGAAACTCAATGAACTTGAAGTTACCCTGCGTAGAAAAGTTGTTTCGGATGACAAGCTGTACGGTTCCGTTGGGATAAACGAAATTGCCGCAGCTATTACCGATTCCGGCCTGGAAGTCACGAAACGCGAGATCAGCTTGCCGGACGGTCCGTTCAAGTCGGTGGGTAAGTATGAAGTCGAACTGCACCTGCACGCGGATGTTGATGCCCGGATCAAGCTTGTCATTGCCGCCGACCTGGAAAACGCCGAGGGCTGAACACGGTTGCCATTCCCGATATGGCCGAACCTGCCTATACCGCGCCTGATCCTGAAACGAGGTCACTGAAAGTACCTCCCCACTCCATTGAGGCCGAGCAGTCGGTGCTTGGCGGCCTGTTCCTGGACAAGGACGCTCTTATCAAGGTTGTTGAACGGGTACAGGCGGATGACTTTTACCGGCAGGATCACCGGATTATCTACAACGCCATCAATGCCCTTGACGGCGAGGGAAAACCCTTTGACCTGGTAACGGTTGCAGAATGGCTGGAATCCCACCAGCAACTGGATGATGCCGGCGGCCTGTCCTATCTTGCCGCACTGGCAGAAAACACCCCCAGTGCAAGCAATGTCGGCGTTTATGCGGATATTGTGCGTAAACGTTCAATACTCAGGCAACTGATATCCGCCACCGTGAAAATCAACGAAACCGTCTTCAATCCGATGGGGTTCAGCAGCGAACAGGTGCTTGATTTTGCCGAACAGACCATATTTGAAATCGCCGAGCAGGAAACCAGGGGGAAACGGGTTTACAACAGTATCAAGGACCTGCTGGTGGGCGCCCTGGACAGGGTGGATGAGTTATACCGTAAGAAAACACCTGTCACCGGTATTGCGACAGGGTTTGATGACTTTGATGAACGTACTGCCGGATTGCAGAGTTCCGATCTGATAATCGTCGCCGGCAGGCCATCCATGGGCAAGACTGCATTTGCCGTGAATATAGCCGAACATGCAGTCATCAAGGAAGGGTTGTCCGCGGTCGTTTTCAGTATGGAGATGCCCGGCGAGCAACTGGCCATGCGTATGATGTCGTCACTGGGCAGGGTTGACCAGCACAAGGTTCGCACCGGAAAACTTCATGACGATGACTGGCCGCGCCTGACGTCGGCGGTGACGCTGCTCAAGGATAAAAAACTGTTTATTGATGACACACCGGCATTGACACCGGCGGAACTGCGGGCAAGATGCCGGCGTATAGCCAGGGAACACGGCCTGGACATGATTATTATCGATTACCTGCAGTTAATGCAGATACCGGGCACGTCGGAAAACCGCGCCACGGAAATCTCCGAAATATCCCGCTCATTGAAAGCCATGGCCAAGGAACTGAATGTGCCTGTTGTGGCGCTGTCCCAGCTCAACCGCAGCCTTGAACAGCGCCCCAACAAGCGGCCGGTCATGTCCGATTTGCGCGAGTCCGGCGCGATCGAGCAAGATGCGGACGTCATCGTGTTTATTTACCGGGATGAAGTCTACGATGAGGACACTGCGGACAAGGGTATTGCTGAAATCATCATCGGCAAACAGCGCAACGGCCCTATCGGCACGGTGAAGCTGGCTTTTCTCGGCCAGTTTACCCGGTTCGAAAACTATATCGAAGAACCTTCTTATATTCCGGACAGGGATGAATGAATGATCCGGCCCGCAAGGTAAAGACACGATACCAATGCAGTGAATGCGGAGCGGTTACGCTCAAGTGGACCGGCCAATGCGCGGAATGCGGCGCCTGGAACACGCTGAGCGAGGTAATGCTGGAACAGAAAACCCCGCTCGCTGAACGGTTTCAGTCCCATGGCACCGGTCAGGCCGTAATCCGCAAACTGGACGAGGTGGACCTGGTTAAACAACCGCGTATGTCTACCGGGTCTGATGAACTCAATCGTTCCCTGGGCGGCGGCCTGGTCAGCGGTTCCGTGATCCTGCTGGGCGGGGACCCCGGCATAGGCAAATCCACGCTGTTGCTCCAGGTGCTGTCATCGCTGGCAGATCGGGACCAGGTAACAGCCCTGTACGTCAGCGGTGAAGAATCCATCGAGCAGATCAGCCTGCGATCCTCCAGGCTGGGTTTGCAGGCCGGCGACCTGTTTGTGCTGGCGGAAAACCACCTGGAACATATCTTTACTGCCGTGCACCAGCATAAGCCCCGGGTACTCGTGATCGATTCCATCCAGACCGTATTTTCCGATGCATTACAGTCCGCGCCTGGTTCGGTCGCGCAGGTGCGCGAGTGCGCGGCCAGGCTGGTACGATTTGCAAAACAGACGCAAACCACGGTTTTACTCGTCGGACATGTCACCAAGGA
>VYCZ01000463.1 GCA_009843675.1 Gammaproteobacteria bacterium
TTTGAAGTCCGGGTCCTTTTCCGCTTCGCTCTCCAGCGTCCGGCTGGTGACGGCGCGCAGTTCCTGCATGACATCCTGCGGAAACGGCAGGACCTGCACGTTCTTCTTCGTTGACAACTCCTCGAGCGCCCGGCTGTTATGGTATTCCATGGCGCTGTACGTCCATGCGCTGGTCGCGGCTGCGGCCTGTTTCACTATCTGCTGCAGGTCAACCGGCAGGCTGTCCCAGCGCGCCCGGTTAATCAGCAGTTCCAGTTCCGTACCCGGCTCGTGCCAACCGGGATAGTAATAATACGTGGCCGCACGGTTCAGGCCCAGGCGCAGGTCATGCAGGGGACCGACCCATTCCGTGGCATCTATCGTGCCGCGCTCCAGCGCGGTATAGAGCTCGCCCCCCGACATGAGTATGGGATTGCCGCCGGCCCGGTCCAGCACCTTGCCGCCGAGTCCGGGAATGCGCATGCGCAGACCCTTGAGGTCGGCGATAGTCTCTATCTTCTTGTTGAACCAGCCGCCCATCTGCACCCCCGAATTGCCGATGGGCAGAGCAATGACATTGAAGGGTTCATACAGTTCATTCCATAACTCCAGCCCGCCACCGTGGTACAGCCAGGCTTCCATGCCCTTCTGCTCCATGCCGAAAGGCACCGTGGAAAAAAACTGCGCAGCGGGCACCTTGCCGGCCCAGTAATACGCGGAACCATGCCCCAGCTCCACGGCGCCCTGGGATACCGCGTCGAACACCTGCAGGGCGGGCACCAGTTCACCGCCGGCAAACACTGTGATGTCCAACCTGCCGTTGCTCATGATGCGGACGTTTTCGGCAAACATTTCCGGCGCCTCCTGGAAAACGGGGAAATTCGCCGGCCAGGTGGTTACCATCTTCCAGCGGTAGAGCTTGCCAGTATTGATGCCTTCCGCCCCATCTTCCTGGGGAGCGCCGTCCCCACATGCAGCCAGCAGCAGGGCCAGTAGTACATGCGCGGAGCGTTGTATTATCGTCATCATTACATTGTTGGGCATTATCTGGTTTCCTCCCCGTTCGTCATTCCTGCGCAGGCAGGAATCCAGTCAAACAAACGTCGCTGGAGCCTGCCCCCGCATGTTGTAGGCGGGGGACACACTATAGAGTGTCCCTGCGGGACATGTATTTTACTGGATTCCCGCCTGCGCGGGAATGACGAATCGGGGGGTGCCCACCCTGGAAAATAAAACAACATTTTCACACAGGTTGCAATTTCGCATAGGCCAGCACCAGCCATTTTGTGCCGGCCCGTTCGAAATTGACCTGTATTCGCGTGTGGCTGCCCTGGCCTTCCAGGTTCATGACCGTGCCTTCCCCGAAACGGGCATGCACCACCCGCTGTCCCGGCCCGAAGGGCGAGTCAGCGGTTGCCGCAGCCGGCGCCTTCTTGTCAAAAAACTCCTGAGTTACCGCTCCGCCGAGGCGGATCTCGTCGATAAGCTCCTGAGGGATTTCGCTCAGGAAACGCGACGGTTGCGGGTAAAACTCCGCTCCGTGCATGCGCCGGTGTCGGGCGTAACTCAGGGTCAGTTTCCTGCGCGCCCGGGTAATGCCCACGTAGCACAGGCGCCGTTCTTCTTCCAGTCGCGCCGGGTCATCGGCGCTGCGTTGATGGGGGAACAGCCCTTCCTCCATACCGACCAGGTAAACCCGGTCGAATTCCAGCCCCTTGGCGGTATGCAGGGTCATCAGGTTCACGGCATCCGCATGGGTGTCGGCCTGGGTGTCACCGGCTTCCAACGCGGCCTGGGACAGGAACGCCGCCATGGGTTCCATTTCGCCGTGTTCATCCTTGTCCAACGCTTACTGGCCCGCGGCGTTGACCAGTTCTTCCAGGTTTTCGATACGGGCCTGCCCCCGCTCTCCCTTCTCCTTGAGATAATGGTCGACCAATCCACTGGCCTTGATGACGATGTCCATGGCTTCATCCAGGCTCTTGTCCCGGATTGACTGCGCCAGCTGCTCAATCAGGCCGGTAAACCGTGCCAGCGCGGCCTGGGCGCGAGCCGACATGAGTTTTCCCTGTACCATGGCGCCGGTGGCCTGCCAAAGCGGCACACTGTCCCGCCTGGCCAGCGCGCGCAGTTCCTCCATACTGCGTTGCCCGATACCCCGGGGCGGCGTGTTAACGATGCGCTCAAAAGAAGCATCGTCATCCCGGTTAACGGCAAGACGCAGGTAGGCCAGGGCATCCTTGATTTCCATGCGTTCATAGAAGCGCATGCCGCCGAACACCCGGTACGGCACCCCGGCCTGCATCAGCGCCTCTTCCAGTACCCGCGAGGTGGCGCCGACCCGGTACAGGATGGCGTTGTCCTGGTAGGCGGCGTCAAGCTGCCGGGACGCGCTGATTCGTTCCACTACGAACCGGGCCTCGTCGTGTTCGCTGTAGGCCGCGTAGAGTTCCAGTTTATCGCCCGCCGCACCCTCGGCCCAGAGGTCTTTGCCCAAGCGGGCCTGGTTATTGGCGATCAGGGCGTTGGCGGCCTTCAGTATGTTGGTGGTGGAGCGGTAGTTCTGCTCCAGCCGATACAGGGTCGGGTCGGGAAAATCCTTCTGGAAACGCTGCATGTTCTCCATGCGGGCGCCGCGGAAGCTGTAGATGGACTGGTCATCGTCACCGACCGCAAACAAGTGGTTGTCCGGGCCTGCCAGCAAGCGTAACCAGGCATATTGCAAAGCGTTGGTGTCCTGGAACTCGTCCACCAAAATATGGCGAAAACGTTGCCGATAATGCGCCAGCCGCTCGTCCCGGTCGCGAAACAGTTCATGGGTCCTGAGCAGCAGTTCAGCGAAATCAACCAGGCCGGCGCGCTCACAGGTCTGCTGGTAGCTGCGGTAAATCGCCACCATCTGTTCACGCACCGGGTCGCCGCGGCTATCGATATGTTGCGGCCTCAAACCCTCCTCCTTCTGCTCGTTGATGAACCACTGCGCATCCCTGGGAGAATACTGGTTCTCATCCAGGTTCAAGCCGCGTATCACCCGGCGCAAGGTGCGCAACTGGTCCTCACTGTCGAGGATCTGAAAACTGTCCGGCAAGCCCGCTTCCTGCCAGTGCAGGCGCAAGACCCGGTGGGCGAGCCCATGGAAAGTTCCCACCCACATGCCGCCGACGGGGCGTTTCAGCAAGGTCTCGATCCGGGCGCGCATCTCCGCGGCTGCCTTGTTGGTGAACGTGACTGCCAGTATGCCGTAAGGCGCGGCCTGATCCGTTTGCAGGTACCAGGCGATACGATGCACCAGCACCCGGGT
>VYCZ01000102.1:0-1969 GCA_009843675.1 Gammaproteobacteria bacterium
TGGTAGATGTCAGGTCCCCGGCGAAGTTCTTCGCTCCCATGCAGTAAAACGTTGTCTTATCATAGTGATTTGCTTCCCGCGGCAACAATTTCCGGATTTCATGCTCCATGATACCCAGGTCCCCGGGGGATCGTTCCGTGGCAAATACCGGGAGGGACAGCCTGGCAGCCGTGTTGATCAGCAGTCCCGTATTACGTTGCAGCCTGGCCAGCACCTTGACGGGCATTACGGCGGTCAGTTCCGTCTGGATGTCGATTACCAGCAGCGCGGAATTTCCTGCATCACAGAGTGACGTGTAATTTTCGGTTTTAGCCTGCATTCCGTCAGTTCAGCCAGCGGTTCACCTGGGACAGGTCTTCCACGGACAGGCTGCCGGAGGCCTGTTTCAGGCGTAATGTATCCAGCAGGTAGTCATAACGGGCCCGGGCGTAATCCCGCCTGGCCTGGGAGGTGGCGCGTTCCGCCGCGACCACGTCCACCGCGGTGCGGGTGCCGACTTCAAAACCGGCTTCGGTGGCCTGTAACGCGGTTTCACTGGAGACTACGGCCTGCTTCAGCGCATTCACCCGGCTGATCCCGGAAATCACACCCAGGTAGGCCTGGCGCGTCAGGCGTTGCGCGTTCCTGCGGGCCTGCTCCAGTCCTTCCAGTTCTGCATTAAGCCGTTCATGGGTCTCCCGCACCCGCGAGTTGACATAGCCTCCCTGGAATATCGGGACGTTGAGCTGGACCCCTACCGAGGAAGTTGTACTTTCAAAAGAGCCGAAGCGGCCGCCGGTTTCATCCAGGCTGTGCCGGGCAACCATGTCCACCGTAGGCAGGTGGCCCGCCTGCTGGCGTTTTATTTCCCTGCGCGCGTTATCCACTGCGTGTTGGGAGGCAAGCACGTTCAGGTTCTGTTCCAGCGCGGCGCCGGTCCATGTCTCGATTTCCTCAGGCTGCGGGCTTAACAGCGGCATGGTCTCCCCTAACGGCGCCAGTCCGGAAAAATAGGCGCCGGTAATCTCGCGCAATGATTCCGTGGAATTGTCGACGTTGTTTCTGGCCTCAATCTCCGCGGCGAATGCCCGGTCGTAGCCGGCCTGGGCTTCCTGTACGTCCGTGATGGCCGGCAAACCCACTTCAAAGCGCTGTTTCGCCTGGTCCAGTTGCCGGCTCAGGGACTTTTTTTCAGCTTCGGCAAAACCCAGGTTGTCATAGGCGGCCAATACCTCGAAATAAGCCGTTGTGGTGCGCAGTATCAGGTCCTGTTCGGCTGCAATCAATTCCGCATCCGCCTGCTTTATCAGGTTGTCCGACTGCAGGTACTGGATAATCCGGTCACCCCGGAACAGCGGCTGGGTGAGATCCAGGCTGTAACCGTGGCTGCCGAAGGTCACTTTGCCCGTCTGGTCTATGGGGTTGAAAATACTGTCAATTTCCTGCTCATTGGTGAAGGCGTTGGCGCTGAATGAAAGTGACGGCAGCAGTTGCGCCAGGGCCTGGGGCCGCTGTTCCATGACCGCCCGTTTCGTTGCGGCAACCTGGCGGTATTGCGGGTCGCTGTCCAGGGCATACCCGTAAATTTCCACAAGGTCGACCGTGTAAGCGGTGTTTGCGCAGGTGAAGAATAAAACAGCATACAGAACTTGCAGGTATCTTCTCATTGTCAAATTGAACAGTTGCTATCAGTTATAATCGGCGCAGGTATGCCAATTCCCTGATCCCTGGCCCCTAGTACCTCGGCATATCCTCGTCGACTCGTTCCGCCCATGCGTCGAGACCGCCTTCCAGGTTTGAAATGTCCTTGAATCCCGATGCCTCCAGGTAGGTGCTTACCTCCAGGCTGCGCATGCCGAAATGGCAGATGACGACTGTTCTTGCATCCTGGTTCAATTCCTGCGCCCGTTCCGGGATTTCGTTCATGGGAATATTGACGGACCCGGGCAGGCGGCAGATTTCAAATTCCCAGGGGTCGCGCACATCGAGT
>VYCZ01000102.1:1979-3262 GCA_009843675.1 Gammaproteobacteria bacterium
CGACCTTGTCCCACTCGGATTGCAATGCCGCCAGTTGTTCCGCGGTGATACTTTGCATGCTGCATATTCCGGTTACTTTTTTTGCTATTATACCCCATTGAACACATGTCTGAGGACTTTCCGTCGATGAGCAGCAATCCTGAAATACAACATACCTTTGCCGGCGTTGCGCGCCATGAGCGAAAACCCAGTGTTGATGCCAAGGCTGTTCAGGCTTTTCCCAATTCCAGAAAGATCCATGTGCAGGGAAGTCGCGATGATATCCGCGTGCCCATGCGGGAAATCCATTGCAGTGACACACCGACATCCGCGGGTCCTGAAAAAAATCCTGCCGTGACGGTGTACGATACCTCCGGTCCGTATACAGACCCGGCCGTAGCCATCGACATCCGCCGGGGACTGGACGGGATTCGGGATAACTGGATCAGCGAACGGGGCGACACCGAGCAGCTTGACGCGCTGACGTCCGTTTACGGCCGCCGGCGTCTCAATGACGGGAAACTGGCCGAGCTGCGCTTTGGACCGCAAAGATTGCCGCGCCGGGCCCTGGAAGGCCGCAACGTGACGCAAATGCATTATGCGAGGCAGGGGATTATCACTCCTGAGATGGAATTCATTGCCATCCGGGAAAACCAGCGCCTGGATGAATACCGTGAGCAGGGTTTGTTGAAACGCCATGAAGGACAGCCTCTTGGCGCGCGGTTGCCTCCCGAAATCACTCCGGAGTTCGTCCGTTCCGAGGTGGCGGCGGGTCGCGCCATCATCCCCGCCAATATCAACCACCCGGAAACGGAACCGATGATTATTGGCCGGAATTTCCTGGTCAAGATCAACGCCAACATAGGCAATTCGGCGGTGACATCATCCATCGGCGAAGAAGTGGAGAAGATGACCTGGGCAACCCGCTGGGGGGCCGATACGGTGATGGATTTATCCACCGGCAGGAATATCCACGAGACCCGCGAATGGATTATCCGGAATTCGCCCGTTCCCATCGGCACCGTCCCCATCTACCAGGCCCTGGAAAAGGTGGACGGCAAGGCGGAGGAACTGACCTGGGAGATTTACCGGGATACCTTGATCGAACAGGCTGAACAGGGAGTGGACTATTTCACCATCCACGCCGGAGTCCGTCTTGCTTATATCCCGTTGACGGCAGACCGCGTTACCGGGATCGTTTCCCGCGGCGGCTCGATAATGGCGAAATGGTGCCTTGCCCATCACCGGGAAAGTTTCCTGTACACCCGTTTCGAGGAAATATGCGAGATCATGAAAGCCTACGA
>VYCZ01000286.1:0-2494 GCA_009843675.1 Gammaproteobacteria bacterium
AACCCAGGGTGCACAAGACCATCGAAGATTTCGTCGACCGCAGCGGCGGTGTGGTCGGCCCGCACACCAGTTATGCCATGCCCGGCAGAATGCTCATCACCGGGCTGTCGAATGACAAGGATCACGGCGGAGTTACCGGCATGGTGGAATACACCAATGAAGGAGAGTACATCGCCACTTACTGGATGCCTACCGATGCCGACCTGCAGGGTGCGGTCAAGTCCGGCAGTTTCGCCGACGGTTATGGTTATGACGTGCGCGCGCTGCCGCGCCGCAACGTCCTGGTCACGTCTTCGTTTACCGGCTGGAACAATTACATGATGGACCTGGGCCAGATGATGGCCGACCCGGAGGCCATGCAGCGCTTCGGCAATACCGTGGTCGTCTGGGACCTGCACAAACGCCAGCCGAAAAAGGTGCTGGACGTGCCCGGGGCGCCGCTGGAAATCCGTTGCGCCTGGGGTTCGCGCAACAATTACTGTTTCACCACCACCGCGCTCACGTCCAAGATCTGGCTGATCTACGAGGATGACGGCGGTGACTGGCACGCGAAGCCGGTTGCGGACATCGGTGTCGCCGAGCAGATTCCGCTGCCCGTGGACATATCCATCTCGGCGGATGATTCACTGTTGTGGGTGGATACCTGGAACGACGGTATGGCCCGGGTATTCGATATCAGCGATCCCCATAACGCAAAGGAAATCTACGCGGAAAAGATCGGCGCCCAGATCAACATGCTGTCCCAGAGCTGGGACGGCAAACGGGTTTACTTCACCTCGTCCCTGCTGTCCAATTGGGACAAGCGGCAGGCGGCGGATGGTGAAGACCTGCAATATTTCAAGTCGTACACCTGGGACGGGGAGAAACTGAACCTGCAGTTCTCCATCGATTTCCTGGCGGCAGGACTCGGCATGCCGCACCAGATGCGCTTCGGCTCCTATGCCCTGTATGCGAAACACCGGCCTGCCGGGGAGGACAGCGCTGTATCCGTGGCGGCTAATTACTGAACGGCGCTACTTTCGCCTGACGCCGGCCGTCCTGGTGGCAGCCGGCGTTTTTTGTCTTTTTCCTGCGGCAACGATTCACGCGCAGCACCGGCATGATGCGCCGGCGCAGGTCCTGGCGCCGGGCTATCGAGTCCTTGAATACGACGCGCCGGAACCAGGCACCTACCAGCTTCCCCCGCTAGGCAGGGCTGGCGCCGGTCTGGTCCTGGACGAAACGGGACGCGAACGGCCCCTGGATGAGTTCCTGGGTGACAAGTTCGTCGTCCTCAGCTTCATCTTCACCAGTTGCAACGATGTAAACGGATGTCCCCTGGCCACCTTCGTCCTGGGGCAATTGCAGCAACGGCTGGACGCGGACACCCGCCTCAAGGACCGGGTGCGCATGGTCAGCCTCAGCTTCGACCCGGATTTTGACACGCCGCAGGTGATGGTCGAGTACGGCAGGAAGTTCAGCCGCAACGACTATGACTGGCGCTTCCTGACCACCGCTTCCACGGAACGGTTGCAACCCCTGCTCCGGGGATTCAACCAGTCGGTGCAAAAGGAATACAACGAGGCCGGGGAATACACCGGGAACATTTCCCACATCCTGCGAGTGTTCCTGCTGGACAAGGAAAAACAGGTGCGTAACATCTACAGCGTCTCGTTCCTGCATGCGGACACGGTGATCAATGACCTCATCACGCTGGCCATGGAAAGCGGAGATGATGGTTTCGGCGCGGCGCCGCAGGCAACGGCTGGCGCAGCGGAGGGCACGGCAGGCGAGAGCGCCCTGTCCGGCCTGCCCGCGCTCGAGGTCCCGGAGAACAACCCGCTGACACAGGAAAAGATTCTACTGGGCCGGCAATTATTCTTCGACCGGCGCCTGTCCCACAACAACACGCTCTCCTGCGCCATGTGCCATATCCCGGAACAGGGTTTCACCAGCCAGGAACTGTCGGTCGCCATAGGCATCGAGGGCCGCACGCTGCGGCGCAACGCCCCGACGCTGTATAACGTCGGCTTCGCCCGCGTGCTGTTCCATGACGCCCGGGAGAACCTGCTGGAGCAGCAGGTCTGGACCCCGCTGCTGGCGCGCAATGAGATGGCCAACCCGTCCGTCGGCTTCGTCATCGACAGGCTGAAATCCCTGCCGGAATACCGCGGCAAGTTTGAACAGGCGTTTGACGGGAAGGGGCCGGGCATGGAAACCGTGGGCATGGCGCTCGCCAGCTACCAGCGCACCCTGAATTCGGCAGGCAGCGCCTTCGACCGCTGGTATTACGGCGGCGAGGAAGATGCCCTGGGCGAACAGGCGGCAGCCGGGTTCAGACTGTTTACCGGCAAGGCGCGCTGCGTCTCATGCCATACCGTAAACCGGGATTACGCCTTGTTCACCGACCACGGCCTGCACAACACCGGCATCGGTTACCTGGTTTCCATGGGAACCCCGGATGACAAGGTGCAGGTCACCGTGGCGCCCGGTACCACGCTGACGGTGGACCGGG
>VYCZ01000286.1:2504-3248 GCA_009843675.1 Gammaproteobacteria bacterium
TTCGTCACTTTAGCCGGCAAACCCGCGCCCAACGACCTGGGTTATTACGAGATTACCGGCGACCCGGATGACCGCTGGAAATACAGGACACCCATGCTGCGCAACGTGGCCCTCAGCGCCCCGTACATGCACAACGGTTCACTGCGCACCCTGCGCGAGGTGGTGGAATTCTACAACCGCGGCGGTATAAAAAATGAACTGCTGGACCCCCTGGTACAACCGCTGGGACTGAGCGACACGGAGATGGATTCCATCGTCGCGTTTTTGAACTCACTGACCGGCAGCAACGTGGACGAACTGGTTGCCGACGCCCTGAGCCAGCCAGTGGGGAACGTCACCCGGTAACGGCGGGCTAGCGGGAGGAAGCCGCGACGGGATAAGCCGTCAGGCTGAACTCGTCATGGGTCATACTGGTGACCGGTTGCTCCCTGTCCTCCATGATGGCCGCCAGCCTGCGCTCCAGGTCGCCGTAACCCGTGTGCCTGATCTCCAGTTCCAGGCCCAGGGAATCAGCGATTTCCCCGGCGCGCGCGACCAGGTCCGCGTTGTCCCGCTCCTGGGTGAAGTACACCATGCGTTTGTAATTACCGAAGAAGAGTGACTGCAACTCCGGGTGCCGGTCCAGTTTCAGCCCCTTTACGACAAACTTCTCCCAGGCATGCACCAGGTAATCGGTCAGAATGAACGTGCCGATCTCTTCCTCCATGGCCCTGACGAATTCCCCGCCGCCGAACATCTCGTAAC
>VYCZ01000458.1:0-1668 GCA_009843675.1 Gammaproteobacteria bacterium
CCAGGGAATGGTAACGGGTTGCCACAAACGGACTTTCAAGACCGCTGAACACATCCGAATTCCGATGATGGATATCGGACGTCTTGCCGTGCATGATGCGGCCGGCGTGGACTATGCGCCCTCCCAGCGCCTGCCCGATGCTCTGGTGTCCCAGGCATACTCCCAGGATAGGGATCTGATCCATGAACTCATTGATCACGGCAACAGATATTCCGGCTTCACTCGGGGTACACGGTCCGGGCGAAATCACGATATGTTCCGGTTCCAGTTCGCGGATCTGCTCCAGGGTGATCTGATCATTCCGGTATACGCTCACTTCCTGGTCGAGTTCGCCAAAGTACTGGACCAGGTTGTAGGTAAAGGAATCGTAATTGTCGATCATCAACAACATCAATTCTCAGCCTGCCCGGGCCAGTTCCTTTCTCATCGCGTCGATAACACCGGCATAATCATCACTGCCGAACACAGCCGAGCCGGCTACAAACGTATCCGCCCCGGCAGCGGCGATTTCCGCGATGTTGTCCACTTTCACGCCGCCGTCGATCTGGAGCCGGATATCCCTGCCGGACGCGGCGATGATATCTCGTGCTGCCCGTAGCTTGTCCAGCGCGGCCGGGATGAACCCCTGTCCGCCGAAACCGGGGTTGACGGACATGATCAATATCATGTCAATCCTGTCGATGACGTGCAGGACATGGTCCAGCGGCGTTGCCGGATTGAACACCAGCCCGGCGCGGCAACCTTGATCTTTTACCAGTTGCAGGGTGCGGTCGACATGGCGGCTCGCCTCCGGGTGGAAGGTGATGATGTCGGCGCCGGCCGCGGCGAACTCCGGGATGATCCGGTCCACCGGCTCGATCATCAGGTGCACGTCCATGGGCGCAGTTATTCCGTAATCCCGCAGGGCGCGCACGACCACCGGACCGAACGTCAGGTTGGGCACGTAGTGGTTATCCATCACGTCCACGTGGATATAATCGGCGCCGGCCGCAAGGACCGCTTCCACTTCCCGGCCCAGCCGGGCCATGTCGGCCGACAGTATCGATGGAGCAATAACGTAATTGGACATAGGCGCGGATTATATAGAACTTGGATGAACGCGGCTATCAGACGTTAAACCGGAACAGTACCACGTCGCCGTCCCGGACTATGTAGTCTTTTCCTTCCAGGCGCCACTTGCCGGCATTTTTTGCGCCTTGTTCGCCCTGGTGTTCAATGAAATCATCGTAGGCGACGACCTCTGCCCGGATGAAACCCTTCTCGAAATCCGTATGGATGACGCCGGCGGCGCCCGCGGCGCAGGTTCCCTTCTTAACGGTCCAGGCACGGACTTCATCGGACTTCGTGGAAAAAAAGGTGTGCAGTCCCAATACGTCATAGCCGGCGCGGACCAACCGGTTCAATCCGGGTTCGGATAAACCAAGGTCGCCCAGAAATTCCGTTTTGCCCGCTTCGTCCAGTTCGCCGATCTCGGTCTCGATCACGGCGGATATGGCGATTAACCCGGCGCCGTCCGTTGCGGCGCGGCGAGCCAGTCGTTCCAGCCATATGTTGGTCGTGATCCCGGTTTCTTCCACGTTGGCGATATACAGCACCGGTTTTTCCGTCAACAGGCCCAGTTCCTGGGCCAGTTCCCGTTCTGCACTATCTGCAGGCAGGGTTCTGGCT
>VYCZ01000458.1:1678-2768 GCA_009843675.1 Gammaproteobacteria bacterium
ATACGCGTATAGGGTTGCCAACGACCTGACGCGTTCCTTTGCCTGTTTATCACCGGTTTTCGCGACTTTTTCCGTCTTCTGCGAGGCCCGCTGCAGGGATTCCTGATCGGCCAGGCACAGTTCCGTATTGATGACATCCAGATCGGCAAGCGGATCTATCCTGCCGCTGACATGGGTGATATTGTCATCCTCAAAGCAGCGCAAAACCTGGGCTATGGCGTGGGTCTCGCGAATATGTCCGAGGAATTTGTTTCCAAGCCCTTCTCCTCTTGACGCGCCGGCCACCAGGCCGGCGATGTCGACAAACTCCACCTGTGCGGGGATGACCCGCTCCGGGCCGGCTATGCGGGCGATTGCCTGCAACCGGGGGTCGGGTACCGGAACAATCCCGGTATTGGGTTCGATGGTGCAAAACGGATAGTTTTCGGCGCTGACCCGGGTGCGTGTCAAGGCATTGAACAGGGTGGACTTGCCCACGTTGGGCAATCCCACGATCCCGCATTTGAAACCCATCAGCTTCCTTGTTGTGTATGCAGGCGGGTCATGGCCTTGTCGGGCTCACCCTCGAACAACAGGGGCAGGACCTCCAGACCTTTATCTATTGCGCTGCCGATCAATTCCGTATCGCCGCCATCGGGCCTGCCCAGTACGTGCGCCAACACCCTGGTCTTGTCCCCCGGGTGGCTGACTCCTATTCTCAATCTCAGGTAGTCGCTGCCACCAAGTTTTTCGCTGATGTCCCGCAGCCCCTTGTGGCCGCCATGACCGCCGCCTGTTTTCAGGCGAATTACGCCCGCATCCAGATCTATCTCATCGTGGACAACCAGGATCCCGGGCGTTTCTATACGATAATAATCGGCAACAGCCCGGAGCGCGCGCCCGCTGCTGTTCATATACGTTGTCGGCTTGAAAAGCAGGCAATCCACGCCCGGAGACCGGATCCGCGCGATTTCGCCGGAGAACTTTTTATCGGCCGCAAACCGGGCATTGTGTTCTTCTGCCAGTCTGTCGACAAACCAGAAACCGGCATTGTGGCGCGTTGCCGAATAATCCGCGCCGGGATTACCCAGGCCCGCAATGAGTTTCAGAG
>VYCZ01000458.1:2778-3228 GCA_009843675.1 Gammaproteobacteria bacterium
TCTATTCTTCCTCTTCCTGTGGAGTTTCCTCTGTCTCCATCTCTTCCAGTCCTTCCTCCATCGCCTCTTCCTCCTCCTCTTCTTCTTCAAGGATTCCCTTGGGCAGGCCAACGGTCGCCACGGATGCCGATGCATCTCCGCCGGACAGCAACGCATAGATTTCCACTCCTTCGGGCAGGACAATATCACTGAGATGCACGGAATCGCCCAGCTCCAGGTCCGCCATGTCCACGTCTATGTATTCCGGCAGGTCCCCGGGCAGGCAACTGATTTCCAGTTCGGTCATGATGCGGCTTATCACTCCGCCGCCGCTCTTTACCCCCGGGCACTGCTGTTCATTAATAAAATGAAGCGGCACCCGCATGGTAATCTTCTGTTTCTCGTCAATGCGCTGAAAATCGATATGCAGAATATCAGGTTTATAGGGATGTCTTTGTAAATCCTTTACCA
>VYCZ01000220.1 GCA_009843675.1 Gammaproteobacteria bacterium
GGGGTGCCGCCATTTTTGCCCCCCTTCGAAATCCCCCCCCCGGCGTCAAACCCTCTAAAAAACATTCCTTATACGTAGAATTGTGGTCAACTGCATCCCCCCCGGGGCGGGAATGACGAGGAGGGGCGGAATGACGAGGAGGGGCGGAATGACGAACATAGCGTGATTTATGACGTCACGTTCAAATTGAAAAAGCCTGGCGCCTGAAGGAGGTTGGAGGCGCCAGGCAAAGTGCCGAGCTCCTGCTGGGCTTCCCGCTGAAATCGTTTTTTACCGGTCTGCTATCGTTCGGTCGTCGTCAGTCCCAATTCAATGCACCACCGGTCTGGTATTCGGTGACGCGTGTTTCAAAAAAGTTCTTTTCCTTGTTCAGGTCCATGAGTTCGCTCATCCAGGGAAACGGGTTGCCGGCCCCGGGGTATTGCTCACTCAAACCGATCTGGGCACAGCGCCGGTTGGCGATGAACTGGAGATAATCTTCAAACATATTGGCATTGAGACCCAGCACCCCGCGCGGCATGGTGTCGCAGGCGTAGCGCACTTCCAATTCCACCGCCTCGCGCAACATGGCGGTGATCTCCTGTTGAAACTCCGCAGTCCATAAATGGGGGTTTTCGATCTTTATCTGGTTAATGACGTCGATGCCGAAGTTCATGTGCATGGACTCATCGCGCAGGATGTACTGGAACTGTTCGGCGCAGCCCGTCATCTTGTTGCGCCGGCCCATGGACAACACCTGCACAAAGCCCACGTAGAAGAAGATGCCCTCGAACACGATATAAAATGCAATCAGGTCCCGTAACAGGCGCTGGTCGGCCTCCGGCGTACCGGTATGGAACGTCGGGTCGCCCAGGCTTTGGGTGAAACGCATGGCCCAGGCAGCCTTGTCATGTATGGAAGGTATTTCGCGATACATGTTGAATACCTCGGCCTGGTCCAGCCCCAGCGATTCGACGCAGTACTGGTAGGCATGGGTATGCAAGGCTTCTTCAAACGCCTGCCGCAGCAGGTATTGGCGGCATTCGGGATTGGTAATGTGCCGGTACACCGCCAGCACCAGGTTGTTGGCCACCAGGGAATCCGCGGAGGCGAAAAAACCCAGGTTGCGCTTGATGACGGTGCGTTCGTCCTCGCTGAGGCCGTCCGGGTTTTTCCACAGCGCGATGTCTGCGGTCATGTTGATCTCCTGGGGCATCCAGTGATTGGCACAGGCATCCAGGTATTTCTGCCAGGCCCACTTGTACTTGAACGGCACCAGTTGATTGAGGTCCGCCCGGCAGTTGATCATCTGTTTGTCATCGACGCTGATCCGTTCCGCGCCGAACTCGACTTCCTCCAGGCCGTTGGCGCCGCCCTGTGCCGGCGCTTCCCGTGAGCTTGTCGGTGGCGTCGTTGCAGGCGCGGTATTGTCAGCTGTATTCAATCCGGCCAGGGTTCGTTCCACCAGCGCCGGCGGCGTGACTGGCTCTTGTTTTGCCTGTCTCAAACTGGCAATAGGGTCATCCCAATCAGTCAGCATAAGTTACCCCCTTATGACATATAAGGATTATTTCGTTTGTCACTGGCAGGCTTCACAGTCTGCATCGTCCAGGCTGCACGCCGCCGCGGCCTCCGGGTTCTCTACGTTCGCCCGTTCCACCGCGGCAAGCCTGTTTTCCCGGCCGCCTTCCAGCGTGCTTTTCTCTACATGCGTAGCGCCCAGGCTGCGCAGGTAGTAGGTGGTCTTGAGACCCCGAATCCAGGCCAGCTTGTACAGGTTGTCCATCTTTTTGCCATCCGGCTCACGCATGTACAGGTTCAGCGATTGGGCCTGGTCTATCCACTTCTGCCGGCGCGAGGCGCATTCCACCAGCCAGCGCGGGTCGATCTCGAACGCGCTGGAGTACAGCATTTTCAAATCATCCGGTATGCGGTCGATCTGCTGCACACTGCCGTCAAAATACTTGAGATCGCTGACCATAACGTCGTCCCAGAGCCCATGCGCCTTGAGGTCATGCACCATGTAGGGGTTGACAACGGTAAACTCGCCGGACAGGTTGGATTTGACGAACAGGTTCTGGTAGGTGGGTTCGATGGATTGGCTGACGCCGCAAATGTTGGAAATGGTCGCGGTCGGGGCGATGGCCATGCAATTGGAATTGCGCATGCCCGTTTTCGTCACGCGCTTGCGCAACGCGGCCCAATCCAGCCTGCTGGTCTTGTCCATCTCCAGGTAGCCGTCCCGGTTTTTGTCCAGTGTGTCAATGGAATCAATCGGCAGAATGCCCTTGCTCCAGAGCGATCCCTTGAAACTGGTATAGGCGCCGCGTTCTTCAGCCAGGTTGGTTGATGCCTTGATAGCGCAGTAACTGACCATCTCCATGCTGGAGTCGGCAAACTCGATGGCCTCCCCGGATGCATAAGGCAGACGCAGTTTGTACAGCGCGTCCTGGAAACCCATGATGCCCAACCCTACCGGGCGGTGCTTGAGGTTGGAGCGGCGCGCCTGCGGCACGCTATAGTAGTTGTAGTCAATGACGTTATCCAGCATGCGCATGGCAACGTTGACGGTATGCTCCAGCTTGGCCTGGTCCAACCCGTTTTCATTTACATGCTGGGCCAGGTTGACAGAGCCCAGGTTGCACACTGCGATCTCGTCATCGGAGGTGTTAAGGGTGATCTCGGTGCACAGGTTGGATGAATGCACCACGCCGGTGTGTTGCTGCGGTGAGCGCAGGTTGCAGGGATCCTTGAACGTGAGCCACGGGTGGCCGGTTTCGTACAGCATGGAGAGCATCTTGCGCCACAGGTCCTGCGCCTTGAGGGTCTTGTGCAGTTTGAGCTCGCCGCTGGCCGCCATTTGCTCGTATTCCTCGTAGCGCCGGGTAAACTCCTGCCCGTACAGGTCATGCAGGTCCGCCGTGTCGTCCGGAGAGAACAGGGTCCAGTTTCCGCCCTCGCTGACGCGCCGCATGAACAGGTCCGGGATCCAGTTGGCGGTATTCATGTCGTGGGTGCGACGCCGGTCATCGCCGGTATTCTTGCGCAGCTCCAGGAATTCCTCGATATCGAGATGCCAGCTTTCCAGGTACGCGCACATGGCGCCCTTGCGCTTGCCGCCGTTATGAGCCAGCATACTGCTTGTCATGTAGGATTCATCGCCTTCCACCTTGAGATCATAGACGAACGGAACCGGATCAATCGTTGTTACTGCGCGTATGCGGGAAAAAACCCACCCGTTCCATAC
>VYCZ01000439.1 GCA_009843675.1 Gammaproteobacteria bacterium
TCATCAAACTGGCCGAAGCCTACGGTAACAACATAGGCGCCCTGCCATACACCGTGATCATCGACAGGAACGGGCAGATAACTCACGTCAAGCCCGGCATCCTGCCCACCGAGGAAGCGGAAGACATCATCAGCGGCTTGCTTTGACCCCGCCTGTCCAGGCCCGTAATTACTGTATAACTTCGTCCATTTTCTGCTATTATGTGGTAAATTGCGTCGATCTATCCTGATTTAATCTGGTAATATAACTGTTATGGCAAAGATACTGGTATTGCACGGACCCAACCTGAACCTGCTCGGGGAGCGGGAGCCGGAGGTTTACGGGACCACCACCCTCGATGACATCAACAGGGACCTGGTGGCGGCCGCCGAACGCATGGGCCACAGCCTGGAGTGTTTCCAGTCCAACGCCGAACATGAACTGGTGGACCGCATCCACCGGGCTAAGCAGGAAGGCGTTGGGTTCATCATCATCAATCCCGGGGCGTTTACCCACACCAGCATTGCCCTCAGGGATGCGTTTTCCGGCGTTTCCATCCCCTTCATTGAAATCCATCTGTCCAACGTGTTTGCCCGGGAAGAATTCCGGCGCCATTCCTACCTGTCGGACCAGGCCGTGGCGGTGATCAGCGGCGCCGGCGCGCCGGGTTACGGACTGGCATTGCAGGTGGCAGCGGAAAAATTAAAGGGCTGAACGCGTGGATATACGAAAAGTAAAGAAGCTGATCGAGATGCTGGAGGAATCCGCCATCGATGAGATCGAGATCCACGAGGACAAGGATTCCGTCAGGGTCAGCCGTAACCAGCACCCGCCGGCACAGGTAGCCGGCACCGCACCGGCAAGGGAACTACAGGCTGCCGCCCAGCACAGCGCCCCCGCCGTGGAACCTGCGCCGGCCCCTGAACCGGCAGAGGCCGAAGAGCCGGAGGACAACATCATCCGTTCACCCATGGTGGGGATTTTCTATGAAGCCCAGGCCCCCGGCAAACCGTCCTTCGTCGAACTGGGCCAGACCGTGGCAAAAGGCGACGTGCTCTGTATTATCGAAGCGATGAAAATCATGAACCAGGTGGAATCCGAAAAGGCCGGCGTGGTCAGCCGCATCATGGCCGTTAACGGCGAACCGGTGGAGTACGGACAGCCCCTGTTCATCATTCGCGATGCATAAGGCGGCACTCCTTGCTTGAAAAAGTAGTCATTGCCAACCGGGGTGAGATTGCCCTGCGTATCCTGCGGTCGTGTCGCGAACTCGGCATCAGGACCGTGGCCGTGTTCTCCGAGGTGGACCGGGAACAGAAGCACGTACTGCTCGCCGATGAAGCGGTCTGCATCGGTCCTGCCCCGTCCGCGGGCAGCTACCTGAATATCCCGGCTGTCATCAGCGCGGCGGAAGTCACCGATGCCGCGGCGATCCATCCGGGCTACGGATTCCTGGCGGAGAATGCCGATTTCGCCGAACGGGTCGAGGAAAGCGGGTTTGTCTTCATCGGTCCGCGCGCCGATACCATCCGCCTGATGGGCAGCAAGATCTCGGCGCGTGAACAGATGCAGAAATTCGGCGTGCCCTGCGTGCCCGGTTCCGATGGCGATATCGGCGACGATATCGATGAGCTCGGCAGGGTCGCCCGGGAACTGGGCTACCCGGTCATCATCAAGGCTGCGGCCGGCGGCGGCGGGCGAGGGATGCGCATAGTGCGCGGGGAGGCGACCCTGCGCAATGCGGTAGCGGTGACCCGCGCCGAAGCGGCAGCCGCGTTCGGCGACGACACCTTGTACATGGAAAAATTTCTCGAACGCCCACGCCATATCGAAATCCAGATCCTGGCGGATGAAGCCGGCAACGTCATACACCTGGGGGAACGGGACTGCTCCATGCAGCGGCGCCACCAGAAGGTGATGGAGGAAGCGCCGGCGGTCGGGATCACGGATAAAATGCGGGACAAGGTCGGCAGGACCTGTGTTCATGCCTGCAAGTCAATGGGTTATCGCGGCGCCGGCACCATGGAATTTCTATACCAGGACGGCGAGTTTTACTTCATAGAAATGAATACCCGCATCCAGGTGGAGCATCCCGTCACCGAGATGGTGACCGGCGTGGATATCGTCAAGGAGCAACTGCGCATCGCGGACGGCGAGGCGCTGAGTTACCGGCAGGATGACATCCGCTTCCGCGGCCACGCGCTGGAATGCCGCATCCAGGCAGAGGACCCCGATACGTTCATGCCCTCGCCTGGCCGGGTCAGCCATTTTCACCAGCCCGGCGGCCCGGGGATCCGCGTAGAGACCCATATTTACGACGGTTACAGCATACCGCCGCACTACGATTCGATGATCGCCAAGTTGATAGCGCACGCCGAAACCCGCGATCTGGCCCTGGCGCGCATGTCCACGGCCCTGTCGGAACTCGTCATTGAAGGCATCAAGACCAATATCCCCCTGCAGCAAAGATTGCTGGATGACGCGGCGTTCGTTGCCGGGGGGACCGATATCCATTACCTGGAAAACAAGCTGGGCCTCAAGTAACTTAAGAAAGCTCTGAACAATGTTCACTGACTGCCCCTCCTGTGAGCGCCAGTTTCGCATACGAGCGGCCCAGCTCGGGGCTGCCGACGGCTGGGTCAGGTGCGGCAATTGCGGGGAGACGTTCTATGCGCTGGAACGGCTGTCCGACACCCCGCTGAAACGACTGCCGACCCTGCGCCAGGCAGACGAAGCCGCGGCAGAACTACCGGCAGTAAGCATCGAGCCGGAGCAGGAGACTGCGGGGACCGAAACTACGGATACGGACGAGAGCCGGGAAACCCCGCCCGACCTGCCGCCCGTACTTGCCGGCGACCCGGAGAAAAAGACCGGTTCACCCGCGCGCCTCATCTGGGGCAGCCTGGTTTTTGTCCTGTCCCTCATCGCCGTTGCGCAGCTTGCCTGGTTCAACAGGGACGGGCTGTTACGCGCGTACCCGGCGCTGGTTCCCTGGGTGGAGCAGGCCTGCGAGAATTTGCAGTGTGATCCGATCCGTTTTCGCGACATATCGGCCATCGAACTGCTGAACAGGCAGGTAACGCAGCACCCGCGTTACCGGAATGCCCTGCTGGCAAGCGCCACCATGGTCAACAACGCGGAATTCATTCAGCCGTTTCCCGACGTCGTATTGCTGATTTTCTCAACCAGTGGGCAGGTTATTTCCCGCGGCCGCTTCAAGCCTGAGGAATACCTGGG
>VYCZ01000230.1:0-1255 GCA_009843675.1 Gammaproteobacteria bacterium
CCTCCCACTTGCGCGGCGCCCCGTCCGCTACTTCCCGGGCCAGTCCCGGCGAACCCGTGGGACACTTGTTCAGGAACCTCAATCGCGCCGCAAACGTCGCGGGCCAGGTGAACTTCTTGATGCCGAAATAATAAGACAGCGCCGGGTTGCAGGCCGCCGGACGGGCCGGCGACGACAGGCACAGCAGGGCTTCGCAGGACAGGCGCGTGACGCCCGTGAGAAGGCCGGCGGCGGAAACCGCCTGTCCCTGGCCGAGGATCGACAACAATAACACCATGTAACATATCCGTTTCATTTCCGGTTCTCCTTTGGATAATGGGGACAGACCTGAGGCCTGTCCCCGTATTGCCGGGGTCAGAGTAAAACTCCCGCACAGATTTTATTTTGGCCCTTGAGTTTGCGAGTTTTACTCTGACCCCACCAATTGAAATAATACCGTAAAAACAACGCAACCGGCATAAAAAAAGGCGACCGCAAGATCGCCTTTTCCGCCGGTCAGCTCCAACCTGCTGCAAGCGCGACGGGCATGTCGCGTTGCCGTTGGACGCTGCGAAGCTGACGCACCGGTTCCAGGAATGCCAGGCAGACTGTTATTTTCTCGAAACTGTCGAAATTATTGACCGCCTCGTGGTAGTCAATAACGACAGAGGAGAAATAACCTTCCTCCGCATCCTCGATACGGATCTCGGCAACGTAGAAGGGAGCACCAAAGCCCGTGACCTCGAAGGTCAGGCCCCGGTACTTGTCGGTAACCAGGTCACCACGGTCGACTTCGCCGTCCCTGACTAACGTGTACCAGCCATCTTCATTTTTCTCTGCCCTGTGAGCAGAGTCAATACCAGCAATGAGTTGATAATCTACGCTCATGATCGCTACCTCAAGAGTGGGTTTCAGGGGTAGACGACCCGCAATTATCCGGGTGACCCGGAAAAATCCGGGTCGCCCGTTTACTCACTACGAAGTATAACCGATCAGGGTAGACAGTCCAAGGGTTCCTGCTATATTGTCAAGCCATGAAACAGGCGCAACTGCAACAATCCGCAGAACTGCCGGACATGGCCCGGTTCGATGTCCTGGAGCACTGGATCATCGCCGTAAAACAACCGGGAACAAAGGAGGGCTGGCCGTCCTTTCCATACAGCGATGTCCTGCAAAAACGCCATAAGCGGCTCCGGAAAGACGGCGATGACGACACGCCGCCGCTGCTGACCGATCTCCCTAATGTAAAAGCGGGGCGCGTCGCCCTGTCCACCGT
>VYCZ01000230.1:1265-2790 GCA_009843675.1 Gammaproteobacteria bacterium
GTCCACCGTCAAACCCGACCTGTCCGCGTTCGAACTGCTCTGCCTGGCGCGCAAGCTGGCGGAAGGCCATTCCGACTACCAAGCGAAGGAACTGGGCATCGCGGTCATCGGCTTTTCCGCGAAGAAATCGTCGCGGGTGGCGGAGGCCCTGTTGGCGGCAGTGCTGGCGGCCGATGCGGAAATGCCTGATTTTCGCAAAAAGCGTAAAGACCGCGCCAGGCTTGAACAAATCCACCTGTACGGAGTACCGGATGCTTACGACCAGTTCGGACGCACCTGCGCAGAAGACGAGGGCAATGCCCTGGCCCGCTACCTGACCGCCCTGCCCCAGAACGAACTCACCCCGGCCCTGTACCGCAAGCGCATCGTCGCCCTGGCCAAAGAGTACGGCTGGAAAAGCCAGTTCTTCAGCATCGCCCAACTGGAGAAGAGAAAGGCCGGCGCGTTCCTGGCCGTGGCCCAGGGCAGTCCGCAGAAGGACGGCGGCATCTTGCGCCTGCGCTACATGCCCGGGGAACCGGAAACCACGGACACACTGGCCCTGGTGGGCAAGGGCATCTGTTTCGACACCGGCGGCGTCAACCTGAAACCCCACAACTACATGATGGGCATGCATGAGGACATGGAGGGCAGCGCGGTGGCGCTGGGCGCCCTGACGGCCCTGACTCGTCTAAAGGCGCTGTTCCCAGTCGAATGCTGGCTGGCTATCTGCACCAACCACATCGGCCCGGACGCCTATAACCCCGGCGATATCGTCACTGCGCTGGACGGCACCACCATCGAGATCGTGCACACCGACGCCGAAGGCAGGATGGTGCTGGCGGACACCCTGGCGCTGGCCTCGCGCAACAAACCGAAACTGATTATCGACTACGCCACACTGACCGGCGCCTGCGTCTACGCCATCGGCAAGGCCTACAGCGGCGTTTTCACCAACAAGGCCGACTTTCTGCCGGTGATGGTCAAGGCGGGGGTAGAGAGCGGAGAACGGGTCTGGCCGTTCCCCATGGACGAAGACTATGACGAGGCGCTGGAGAGCAAGTTCGCAGACGTCAAGCAATGCAGCAGCGACCCCGGCGTAGACCACATCCTCGGGGCGCGCTTCCTGCAACGCTTCGTCAAGCACGACTGCCCGTGGATACACGTGGACCTCTCCGCCGGCAACAACAAGGGCGGTCTGGCCCACATACCCACCGACACCACGGGCTTCGGAGTGCGCTTTACCCTGAACCTGCTACTGGATCAGAAGGTATTAAGATAGCTCCCGCTCTTACCATTCCCGCGCAAGCGGGAATCCAGTGAAATAACATGCCGCGCAGCGGCACATTATAATAAAGCGACTACCAAACCCCCACATTCTCCGCCGACGCCCAAGGCTCCTGCGGCGCCTGCGCCTCCCCCTTCTGCAACAACTCAATGGAGACGTTATCGGGCGTACGCAAAAACGCCATGTACCCGTCCCGCGGCGGACGGTTGATAGTGATGCCGCTATCCGCAATATTATGACAGGTATCATAAATATCGT
>VYCZ01000230.1:2800-3200 GCA_009843675.1 Gammaproteobacteria bacterium
CCGAAATTACGCCCGCCGGTGTACTCCTCCGGGTCCCAGTTATAGGTCAACTCCAGCACCGGCGCCGGCATTTTCATATCTATCGCCTCATCCGCGTCACCGGACGCCGCCAGGAATACCAGGGTAAAACGGCCCTGCTCGCTCTCCATCCGTTTCACTTCCTGCATGCCCATGATGCCGCAGAAGAAAGACAGACTCTCATCCAGGTCGGAGACCCGGAGCATGGTGTGTAGATATCGCATTGGTTTTCTCCTTTATCGGGATAATATAAATTGTATTGAATACACGAGGATCTTGGTTTTAATTATAATCCGTTCACCGTTCATAAATCTCTTCCCTCTGTAACCGTTCTCCTCCCAAGTGGTATCCCCGCTTCATTCTCTCACGTACGTTCTCGCGG
>VYCZ01000356.1 GCA_009843675.1 Gammaproteobacteria bacterium
GGACGGATTTTAAATCCGTCCCCGGCATTATATGCAGTCTAGCGTTTGCTGTATTGCGGGCGTTTCCTGGCCTTGTGCAGCCCGACTTTCTTGCGTTCGACTTCGCGGGCGTCGCGGGTGACAAACCCGGCCTGGCGCAGGGTCTTGCGCAGGCTCTCGTCGTACTTCATCAGTGCCCGGGTGATGCCGTGCCGGATTGCACCGGCCTGGCCGGATATCCCGCCGCCGCTGACGGTGACGTTGATGTCGAAATTTCCCAGCATGTCGAGCTTTTCCAGGGGTTGCTGGACGATCATCCTGCCGGTTTCCCTGCCGAAATACTGTTCCATGGTGCGGTTATTGATGACAATATTGCCGCTGCCCTTCTTCAGGAACACCCGCGCGCTGGAGCTTTTCCTGCGGCCGGTGCTGTAATAAATCTCGTCTGCCATGATGGTGTATCCGGTTGTGATGGTTGCGTTACAACTCCAGCGGTTTCGGCTGCTGCGCGGCGTGGCGGTGATTGCCATCGGCATAGACCCGCAGCTTGCGGAACATGTCCCGTCCCAGGGGACCTTTGGGCAGCATGCCCTTGACCGCTTTTTCAATGACCCGTTCCGGTTTCGAACGAATCAGTTTATCGAAGGTGATCGACCTGATGCCGCCGGGGTAACCCGTGTGGCGGTAATAGGTCTTGCTGCTTGCCTTGTTTCCCGTCACCTGGACGTCTTTGGCATTGATCACGATGACATAATCCCCAGTGTTCATGTGCGGCGTGTATTCCGGTTTGTGTTTGCCGCGCAGCCGGCGGGCGATTTCCGCGGCAAGCCTGCCCAGGACTTTGCCCCTGGCATCGACGACGTGCCATTCGGGCTTGATGTCTGCCGGCGTTGCGGTATAGGTTTTCATCGGAACTAACTCAAGTCTGCAAGCAAACAAATTATGTTAAAGACTAATTGAATTTATGTCAACATCGTAAACTGTTATAGAATGGCAGGGTTATGAACAGCCGGGACTACAACGCTCTGGACCATTTGATCATGGGGTTTGAGAAAGTTAAAGGTGTCGCCTCCGGCGACAGTTTGCCTGACTGGATTCCCGCCTGCGCGGGAATGACGAAGGGGGACGCAGGAATGACGAATGAGGACAAGGGAATGACGCGGGAGGACGACGGGATAACGAAGGACGCGGACAGGGTACGCAGCGCCGCGTTGATGCGGGTTAACCACGCCGGAGAGGTGGCGGCCCAGGCCCTGTATGCCGGTCACGCCGTTGCGGCAAGGGATGCGCGGGTGCGTGACGCCATGTTGCAGGCTGCCGCGGAGGAAGGCGAGCACCTGGACTGGTGCGAGACCAGGGTCAGGGAACTGGACAGCCATGTCAGCTACCTTACCCCGTTATGGTACTTCGGTTCGTTCGCCATCGGCGCGGCAACCGGCGCAGCCGGCGATAAATGGAGCCTGGGCTTTGTCATGGAAACGGAGCGCCAGGTGGTCGAACACCTTGACAGGCACCTGGAACTGTTGCCGGAACAGGACCGCAGGAGCCGCTCCATATTGCAACAGATGCGCCGTGATGAAATGCAGCATGCGTCCGTTGCGCGGGACGCGGGCGGCGCCGAGCTGCCGTTGCCGCTGCGGGCGCTGATGCGCTGTTGCTCAAAGGTGATGACCGGCACTGCCTACTGGGTATAACGGCGGGAGTGACGGAAAAGGGAACTTTTGCCCCTGCTGCCTTCTAATAAGTAACCACTGCTTCTTTGAATATCACTATGTATAACGTTGATTTGGATAAATTCATTTTTCTGAAAACCTGGATTTTGAACCTCTGTTACGGCATAACGCTGATAGCGGCCCTGGTAGTTACCGGGCCCGCGCGTGCGGCGCTGCCCGGCGCCGTAGAGGGGCAGGAACTTCCCAGTCTTGCGCCGATGCTGGAACAGGTAACGCCGACCGTGGTCAACATCGCCACCGAGGGGCGGGTGCAGGTGCGCCAGAACCCGTTGTTCTCCGACCCGTTTTTCCGGCGTTTTTTCAACATGCCGGACCGGCCAATGGAAAGAAAGACCCAGAGTCTCGGTTCCGGCGTCATTGTCGACGCCGAACGCGGCCTGGTGCTGACCAACAGCCACGTTATCGCCAATGCGGTGCAGATCACCGTTACCCTGCGAGACGGGCGTCATTTTGACGCGGAGATAGTCGGGTCCGACCCGGCAACGGACGTGGCCGTGATCAAGGTGCCGGCGGAAAACCTGACGGATATCGGGGTCGCCGACTCGGACGGCTTGAGGGTAGGCGATTTCGTGGTGGCGATAGGCAACCCGTTCGGCCTGGGACAGACGGTTACTTCAGGGATCGTCAGCGCGCTCAGCCGCAGCGGTCTCGGTATAGAGGGTTACGAGGACTTTATCCAGACGGACGCGTCCATCAATCCGGGCAACTCCGGCGGCGCGCTGGTCAACCTCAAGGGTGAACTGGTGGGCATCAACACAGCCATCTTTTCCCGCAGCGGCGGCAACATCGGCATCGGGTTTGCGATACCCATCAATATGGCGTTGCAGATCATGGAGCAACTGCTCGACACGGGGATGGTGGAGCGGGGCTTCATCGGCGTGCAGGTGCAGGACCTGAACCCCGACCTGGCTGAGGCTTTCGGCATAAGGAACCAGAAAGGCGCAGTAGTGAACAGCGTGATGCCTGATTCCCCGGCCCAGGAGGCCGGCCTGCAACCCGGGGATATCATTGTCTCCATCAATTCAAAACAGGTCAAAGGGGCTGCCGACGTCAGGAACCACATCGGCCTGCTGCCCGTGGGTGAAGAGGTCATGTTCGAGATCCTGCGCGCAGGGGCCAGGCAGACCCTGAAAGCCAGGATAACCGCTTCTAAAGAATTCAAGCTGGCCCAGGGAACCCGCAACCCGCGTTTGCAGGGGGTGACGCTGGGCGATATCGAGGAGGATCATCCCCATTTCAACCGGGTCAAGGGCGTGCTGATCATGGTTGTCGAGCGCGGGTCCCGGGCCTGGTCCGCCGGGTTGAGAAAAGGCGATATCATCACCTCCGTCAACCAGCAGGCGGTTCCGGACCTACAGGCATTCAGGCAACTGGTGGACGAAATGGACAGCACGCTGGTGCTGAGGGTTATTCGAGGAGATGCCGCTGCGTTCCTTGTTATCAAGTAAATCTGGTTTCAGATTCAGACTTATCCCCACGAATTTA
>VYCZ01000119.1 GCA_009843675.1 Gammaproteobacteria bacterium
AATTCCGGCGAATTTCTTACTCTGACCCCGGAATGTAAGACCTCGCAATGCAATCATTTTCCTGCGCGCATGCGGCGGCGGCGCTCGATGTCACCGGGGACGGGGACGGCATCCAGCAGTGTGCGGGTATATTCATGTCGCGGGTTGAAGATAACGTCTTCCGTCCTGCCGTGTTCGACGATTTTACCCTGGTGCATCACCAGGATCTGCTCGGACAGTTGCCTGACGACACTCAGGTCGTGGGAGATGAACAGGTAGGCGATGCCGTAGCGCGCCTGCAACCTGCGCAGCAGTTCGATGATCTGCGCCTGTATGGTCACATCCAGGGCGCTGACAGGCTCGTCGCAGACGATGAACTTCGGTTCCAGCGACAAGGCCCGGGCAATACTGATGCGCTGGCGCTCACCCCCGGAGAACTCAAACGGGTAGCGGTTGGCCATGTCCGCCCTGAGTTCGACCTCTTCCAGCAGTTGCACGGCCTTGTCCCGTTTCGGCATGTCCAGCAGGCCGTGCTCCTCCAGTCCTTCGGTCAGGATGTCCATGACCGTCATGCGCGGGTTCAGCGAAGAATAAGGATCCTGGAAGATCATCTGCAGGTTGCGCCGCCAGGGTTTCAGGCGGCGTTTGTTGAGGCCTCCTATCTCCGTGTCTTCAAAGACGATGCTGCCGTCATTGATGGCCTGCAGGCCGATGACGGCGCGTCCCAGGGTGGTCTTCCCCGATCCCGATTCGCCCACCAGGCCTACCGTCGTCCCCCGGGCAATGGCCAGGTCGATATCGTCCACGGCCTTGACGTGGCCGGCGGTGCGCGCGAACAGGCCTTTTTTCACCGGGAACCAGACCCGCAGGTTTTTAACCTGCAATAATCCGTTCCTGCCCGTCGTCGCCCGCCTTGCGCCGGTTCCCGGCCTGCGCGCGCCGTCCCCGGTCTCGTACAACCGCGGCACCGCGCGCAGCAGCGCTCGGGTATAGTCATGGGCAGGTTCACTGAAGATGGGTTCGATATCCCCGCGTTCGACCAGCCGGGAGTCCTTCATGACGTAAATACGGTCGCACACCTCCCAGACCACCGCCAGGTCATGAGTGATCAGCAGCATGGAGGTGTCTTCTTCCTTCATGCGCATCAGCAGCCTGAAGATCTGCGCCTGTACCGTCACGTCCAGGGCGGTCGAGGGTTCGTCCGCGATAATGAGCCGGGGTTTCAGCATCAGGGCCATGGCGATCATCACGCGTTGGCGCATCCCGCCGGACAGGTGATGGGGGTAGAACGACATCCGCTGCTCGGGGTCGGGCAGGCCCACCTTGTCCAGCCATTCCACACCGAATTTCCAGGCCGCATCGGGGTCCAGGCCGGTATGAAAGCGCAGCATCTCGCCGAGTTGCCGGCCGACCCTGTGCAGGGGTGAGAGCGCGGTCATCGGTTCCTGGAAGATCATGCTGATCCCGGCGCCGCGAATGCGCCTCAGGCGTTCGATGGGCAGGGTCATCAGGTCTTCGCCGTTGAAGACGGCCGAGCCGCCGACGAAGCGGGCAGGCGGGCGCGGCACCAGGCGCAGGATGCTTTGCGCGGTAACGGTCTTGCCGGAACCGGACTCGCCCACCAGGCCGACGATCTCGCCGGGCCGGATGGCGAGACTGACATCGTTCACGGCCTCGACAACTCCTTCATCGGTGTCGAAGTGCACCGTGAGGTCCTTGACTGACAGCAGTGTTTCCGAGGTTCTCATGGCGTTTATTCCAGCCGGGTGAACTTCCTGGGGTCAAAGGCGTTGCGCACGCCCTCGCCGATGAAAACACACAACAGGATGACCAGGAACAGGGCCAGGCTGGGGTACAGGATCAGCCACCAGTAGGCCTGTCCCTGCGCCTGGGCCAGTAACTGGCCCCAGCTTGCGGTGGGCGGCGGCAGTCCGAAACCGAGGTAATCCAGCGCCGCCAGCGTGCCGATGGCGCCGACCAGGGAAAACGGGAAGAAGGTGGTCAGCGGCACCAGCGCGTTAGGCAGGATATGACGGAACAGGATCTTCCGGTCCGGCAGGCCCAGGCACTGGGCGGCCTCGACGAACTGCTGGTTGCGCAGGCGCAGGAATTCGGCGCGCATGTAATAGGAGATGCCTATCCAGTTGAACAGGCCATAGACTACCAGCAACAGCACGAAGCTGCGGCCGTACACCGATCCCAGCAGGATCAGTACGTACAGGAACGGCAGCGCCTCCCAGATCTCGGTCAGGCGCTGGCCGGTCAGGTCGATCCTGCCGCCGTAATACCCCTGGAACGACCCGATCATGGTGCCGATGAGCATGGACGTGACGACCAGCAGCAGGCCGAAGTTGAGCGAGGTGCGCAGGCCGTAGAAGATACGCGCCAGCACGTCACGGCCGGTGTCGTCCAGGCCGAACAGGTGCGGGCCGACCGGGCGGAAGGGGAAGCGTACGTCTTCCCTGGTGAATTTTATCCGGTAGTTCACCCCGGCGTGCTCCAGGCGCTGGGTAGCGACGGGGGAAAGCAGGCGCGCTTTTGCCTGGGCGAGTATCTCATCCCTGTGACGGGAGGAGAATGCGTCCCACAAGCCGCCTGTAGTGTCGAGCTGTCCATCTTCCGGCGTGTATATCCACTTCTGTTCCAGGCCCTCCCCGATGACTTCCCGCAACAGCACCCTGACGGTTTCCGGTTTCCTGCTGCGCGGCGTGTAGGGGGAAAGGCTGAGTTCGACCTGTTTCACGGCCTCATCTGGTGGGTATGAATATGAATAAGCCGGAGCCGGTTGGTTGGCAAAGCGTAACGCCAGGGCCTCCGTGAAAGCCCTGGGAACGGCATAGTTGTTGAGAAAATTCATTCCCTCGACGGACTCATCATCGTTTCGGAAGAACCAGGCTGCGCGTTGCTGGCGGCGGTTCCTGCTGCACGAGTATATCCACATGGTTGTCAACCGGGATGGACGCAGCCTTGATAATCTCCTGCGGTCCGAAGGGCACCAACGGGAAGATCATGAAATTATCCCCGTTTCCGGCAAACGCGGAAGAGGCATTGATTGTCTTGTAATCCGGACGGGTCAACAGGCCGTTGCCCGTGAAAGTGTCTTCCGGGTAAAAGAACAGTACGGGGAAATAGGATTTACCTTCATAATGCACATACAGGGGACTGTCGTTGACGAACACCTCCGCTACCAGGCTTGTCAGGTAC
>VYCZ01000243.1 GCA_009843675.1 Gammaproteobacteria bacterium
TGTCTAATCCGTTACTTGAAAACCTGACCCTGCCGGCGTTCAGTCGTATCAGACCCGAACATATTGAGCCCGCTATTGATCAACTACTGGAAGAACATCGCGCCTTGTTGCGGTCTCTGCTGGATAAGCCTGAAGAACACACATGGGAAACCTTGTTCCAGCCCCTGGAAGACAAGGACGATCAAATCAACCGTGCCTGGTCACCTGTCAGCCACTTGCACTCGGTGGCCGACAACGACGCCTTGCGCCAAGCCTATAACGCCTGTCTGCCCAAAATGACCGATCACGCCACTGAACTGGGTCAGAATGAAGACCTGTTCCGCGCCTGCAAATCCCTGGCCGGGGGAGAGGAATATCCACGGCTTGATATGTCCCGAAAGAAGATTATCGATAACGCCCTGCGCGATTTTCACCTGTCGGGCATAGACCTGGGTCAACAGGAGAAAAACCGGTACCGGGAACTGCAACAGAAACTCTCGCAATTGCAGACCCGCTTCGAAGAGAACCTGCTGGACGCCACCCACGGCTGGACCCGGCCGGTCACGGACGAAGCGCTGCTCAGCGGCCTGCCGGATACGGTTGTGGAACTGGCGGCGCAGACCGCGCGCCGGCAGGACCGGTCAGGCTGGCTGTTCACGTTGGAATATCCCTCTTATGTGCCGGTGATGACCTATGCCGATGACCGGGAATTCCGGCGGGAGATGTATACCGCCTACAACACCCGCGCCTCGGAACTGGGCCCCAATGGAGGAAAATGGGACAACGGGCCGTTGATGGCGGAAATCCTGTCGTTAAGGCAGGAGCTTGCGGCTTTACTGGGTTACCGAAACTATGCGGAATATTCGCTGGTGAAAAAGATGGCCGATACGCCGGCGGAAGTCATGGCCTTCCTGCAGGACCTTGCCGGGCGCAGCAAACCGGTGGCGCAGCAGGAACTGGCCGCCCTGGAGGAATTTGCCGCCGGGGAATACGGCCTGGAAGATTTATGCGCCTGGGACATACCCTATTATTCGGAAAAGCTCCGGCAAAAAAAATATGATTTCTCCCAGGAGGATCTTCGCCCCTATTTCCCGGCGCACCAGGTTGTTGAAGGGTTGTTCTCCGTAGTCAACCGTTTATATGGCCTCAGCATTACAGACAAGGAAGGAATTGAAGCCTGGCACCCCGATGTAAGGTATTTTGAGATCAGGGGCGATAGCGGCCGGCTGCGCGGCGGATTTTATCTCGACCTGTATGCCCGCCCGCACAAGCGCGGCGGCGCCTGGATGGATGAATGCGTTGTCCGCAGACTGAACAACGGCGCCGTACAGTTGCCGGTAGCCTACCTGACCTGCAACTTCACCCCACCGGTATCAGGTAAACCCGCGCTGCTGACCCATGACGAGGTGCTCACCCTGTTCCATGAATTCGGGCACGGACTGCACCATATCCTGACGCTGGTCGATTATGCCGGCGTTTCAGGGATCAAGGGCGTACCGTGGGATGCGGTGGAACTGCCCAGCCAGTTCCTGGAAAACTGGTGCTGGGAACGCGAATCACTGGACCTGTTCGCGCGCCACTACGAAACCGGCGAAGCACTCCCGGCCGAGCTGTTCGACAGGATGCAACGGGCCAGGACCTTCCATGCCGGCATGCACATGGTCAGGCAACTGGAACTGTCACTGTTTGACTTTCGCCTGCACCATGAGCGGCGCGGCCATGACACGGGCGATATCCAGACCCTGCTGGATGAGGTCAGGCGGGACGTCGCGGTCATCAAGGCTCCGCCCGACAATCGTTTTCAGCACAGTTTCGGTCATATTTTTGCCGGGGGCTACGCCGCAGGCTATTACAGTTACAAGTGGGCCGAAGTTCTCTCCGCCGATGCCTTCTCGCGCTTTGAGGAAAACGGGATATTCGATGCCGGCACAGGCAGAGACTTCCTCCGTTCCATCCTGGAGCAGGGCGGGGCGCGGGAACCTATGGACCTGTTTGTTGAGTTCCGCGGCCGCAAACCCCAAATCGATGCACTGCTGCGGCACTCGGGAATTACATCCGATACACCCGCGCACGCCTGAGACGCTTCCCATGTGGACCATAGCCAGCTGGAACGTAAACTCCCTGAAGGTGCGTCTGCCACAGGTATTGCAGTGGCTGGATGCCCACCGGCCAGACGTGCTGGCCTTGCAGGAAACCAAGACACAGGATGAGGGTTTTCCTGCCGGGGCATTTCACGAAACCGGTTACCAGGTGGCGTTTTCCGGACAGAAAGCCTATAACGGCGTCGCACTTGCCAGCCGTAATCCCAATCCCATCGAGGTGCTCCATACCGGCCTTCCCGGTTTTGACGATCCGCAGAAACGCGTGCTGTGCGCCCTGGTTGGCGACGTCTGCGTAGTGAACCTCTACGTGCCCAATGGCTCAGAGGTCGGTTCGGACAAGTACGCCTACAAACTCGACTGGCTGGCTCGACTTGATGCGTTCACCGGTGAGCTTCTGCAGCGTTACGACAAACTCATCCTGCTCGGTGATTTCAATATCACGCCTGCCGATGCCGACGTTCACGACCCAAAGGCATGGCGCGACAGGATTCATTGCAGCAAACCGGAACGGGATGCCCTGGCCGGGCTTCTGAGCCGCGGCCTCACGGACACCTTCCGCCTGTTCGAACAGGAACAACACTCTTTTTCCTGGTGGGATTACCGTGCGGGCGACTTTGCGCACAACCGAGGGTTGCGAATCGACCTGATACTGGCGTCAAACCCGCTCCAGCGGCACTGCGCCGACAGTTGGACTGATATTGCGCCGCGGCAACAGCCCCGTCCCTCCGACCACACACCGGTCATCGCCGAATTCAGGATAGAGTCACAGAAGACATAGACCCACTGTGGCTAACAACAGTTGCGCAGTTCGGCCGTTTCCTCTACAATCAGCGCCCGGAAATGAAACAGGGGCCAACGATGAAAGCCGATATTCATCCAGCATACAATGAAATCAACGTCACCTGCAGTTGCGGCAATACGTTCACGACTCAGTCAACCCTTAAAGGCGATTTGCACATAGAAGTGTGCTCCCTGTGCCATCCATTTTATTCCGGCAAACAAAAGATCCTGGATACGGCCGGCCGGGTGGACAAATTCAACCGCAAGTACAGCATGTGATTCCGGCGTCAATACAGCATAATAGAAC
>VYCZ01000165.1 GCA_009843675.1 Gammaproteobacteria bacterium
AGCCAGGCATGCAGGCGTGGTCCTGCTCGCCGCCGCGGGCGATATTCTGCTCGCGGATAAAGTCGCCGCCCATTTTCATTGTTTCGGTATTGGTATCGACCAGGCGCCCCGAGGAAAAATTGCGCACCGGCAGGCCGCCCACGTGGTTCGTATAATCAGACATCATCGCCGTGCCGAAGCGTTTGTAGCTGTCGATCATCGGATCCTTGCCCAGTTTATCCGCATAACTGCGCACCGCGCCGATGACTTTTTTGCGTTCATGCAGTTGCGGCATCCTGTCCAGGTCGGCAACGACGGCCTTCACCTTCTTGCTGCCCTTGACCGCGCCGACGCCGCCGCGCGCCGCCAGCCTGGAGGGGCGGCGGTCGGTATCGCTGACGGCAATCCCGGCAAGCAGGCCCTGGTATTCACCGACGGGGCCGCACAGGGCCAGGCTGACTTTTTTGCCGTATTTTTCATGCAGCAGTGCGGCCGTCTCGAAATTGCCCATGCCCATGAACCCTGCGGCTGAATCGAAACCGACGCTGCCGTCCTTCCTGAGATGGATAATCACCCATTCATCGGCCGCGCCGTGCAGGGTAAATCCCGACAGGTGCAACTGGCCCAACGCCACGCCCAGGGTGCCGCCGGCGTTGGCTTCCTTGACGCCGCCCGTGAGCGGGCTTTTGCAGCCGATGCTGGTGCGGTTGGCGTTGGAGAAGTTGGTGCCGGCGAAGGGTCCGGCGGAGAAAATCAGGGGGTTATCGGGCGACAGGGGATCGATATCGGCAATGTTCTCATCAAGCAATGTCCTGGCGATCAGGTAGCGTCCCACCCGGACCAGTTCTTCCCCCTTCTGTTCGACGGCCCGCACCGTCCGATCACTGAGGTCGATATACAGATAGTTGCGCATGCTCAGCAGCTCCAATAGCAATCAAAATTATTATCCAGCAACAGCAACCGGATATTACCACAGCCCCGGACGCAATCCTGTGCATCCATATTAAAAATTCCGCCAGGCGCCGGACTGCTCAACCCCGTACGCGGCCCGGTAGATTGCCGGTTCGTCAAAATGCTTCCCGACCAGCATCATGCCGACCGGCAGGCCGTTGCGCATGCCGCAGGGAACGGACATGGCCGGATGGCCGGTGATGTCGAACTGGCAGGTGTTGAGCACCGTGTTCAACGCCACGTAGATAACCTCATCATCGGCTCCCTCTGCGCCGGCAACCGGGATCCTGCGCGCCTGCATCAGTGTCGTCGGCAGCAGCAACAGGTCATGGTCCCGGAGCACATCGTCGTAGGCACTGACCAGCCTGGGCAGGTGGTTTTTCGCCCGCGCGTAATAACCGCCTGCGTAACGCTCGAGATGCTTGCCCAGTAACAGCACCATGTGCAGGTTGACGGGGAACTGCGCTAATTTGTCCTGCCAGCCGGACATGTATTTTTCCAGCGCCGGCGAATTAAAGCCGTTTGTGTTCATTGCCAGGCCGTTGGAACGCAGGGTGTCCCAGAGTCCGTCGGAGATAATCGCTCCCCACAGGGAGACCCCGTCCCGGTGCATGGGAATGGAGACTTCCGAGACTTCGGCGCCCAGGCCGGCGAACCTGTCCGCGGCCGCCAGCACACAACGGTCCACGTCCGGTTCCGACAACGGGTGGTCGAACCCTTCCCTGACCACGGCGATTTTCATTCCTGTCATGTCCTTGCCGAGCGCTTCAGTGTAGTTATGCACCCGCAACTGGCGTTGCCGGCTGTCCATGCCGTCGTAACCTGCGAGGACTTCCAGCATCAGGGCGTTGTCGCCGACGTTCGCCGTCATGGGTCCTACGTTGTCGAGCATGGCCTCCATGCCCATGATGCCCGTATAGGGCAGCAGGCCGAATGTCGCCTTCATGCCGTACGCCCCGCAGAAACTCGACGGGATACGCACCGACCCGGCCTGGTCGCAACCCAAAGCCATGTCCACATCGCCGTTGGCGACCAGGACGGCGCTGCCGGACGAAGAACCGCCGGCAGAGTAGTCAGGGTTGTGAGGGTTGCTGACAACCCCGGTACTGGCCGTGACGCTGGCGCCGGACACGCAGAGAAATTCACAGACCGCCTTGCCGGTGATCGCGGCGCCGGCATCGAGCAGCCGGGTCACGACTGTGGCATCGAAATCCGGCACGAAGCCTTCCAGTATGGAAGCGCCGTTCATCATGGGAACCTGCGCCACGAATATATTGTCCTTGATGGCGACCGTCCTGCCTGCCAGGGGACCTTCGTTCCTGCCTTGCAGGTCGGTCCTCACGTACCAGGCGCCTAGCGGGTTGTCCTCCCGCGCCGGGAACCGGTAATTGCGTTCGGGATAGCGGACCTCCGGCAGGTTGTGTTCCAGTTGATCCAGGAACCGGTAGCCGTCGGCAAACGGCCCCATGTTTCTGATCAGGGTTTCCGTTTGCCGGTCATCCAGGGACAATCCCATGGAAGCGGCAATGTTTTTCAGTTCGTCCCTGTCAGGCAGTTCGAATGTCATCGGTCTAACGTTCCTCCATCACGGTGAGCGGTCTTTACCATTCCCGCGGACCTCATCAAGAACTTTCGGCGCTCCGTCACCGGAGAACTTCAGTAACAAACGCAGGAATTGCTGCCGTTCCGCTTTGCTCAGGTGAGCGGTCACTTCCTGCTCGTGGACAGTGATCCTGTCCAGCACCTCGTCCAGGAAAGACCTGCCGGATGGCGACAGTGATAATGCATAACTGCGCCTGTCGGAACGGGACGGATGCCGTTCCACCCAGGATTTGGCTTCCATCTCCGTGATAATCTGCCCCAGCGTTGCCCGCTCCACACCGAACGCGCGGGCCAGGGCGGCCTGGCTGATAGCGGGATTGTTCCGTATCAGTATGAGAATGCCCGCCTGGCCGGGGGTGATTCCCGCCATTCCGACCGATTTGCGGAAATGGTTGAACACCTGGAGCTGCGCCTGCCGGATCTGAAACCCGATCAATCCATCGAGCGTGGAGAAATCAACGGCCTGGCCTGCTGTGTTTTTATTCATGCTTTTATTGTACTATAATGTAAGGTATCCTTACAATAATATTACACAATCACGACGTGAGAGTCTCTGAAGGTGACAATTGAACCGCGTTACAACACTTAAACGCAGTCCGCAGCAGAACGCCCATATCGGTTGCCAGCTCAACGG
>VYCZ01000090.1 GCA_009843675.1 Gammaproteobacteria bacterium
TTCGAGCGCTTCGAGGCCAAGCTGGAATCGCACCAGGGCCAGTTGGTGCGTTCCGCGGTCGAACTGGCCAAGGACTGGCGTACGGACCGGATGTTGAGACGGCTGGAAGCCATGTTGTGCGTTGCCGACAAATCCAATTCGCTCCTGATTTCCGGCAACGGTGACGTGATAGAACCTGAAACCGGCATCATGGCTATCGGTTCCGGGGGAGCTTATGCCAAGGCCGCCGCGCTGGCGCTGCTGGAAAACACGGAACTGGACGCGCGCGAAATTGTTGAAAAAGCCCTGCACATTGCCGCTGACATCTGCATCTACACGAACCGTAACATCACCCTGGAAGAACTGCCTTCCCTAGGGGCGGGAAAATAATGGAAGCACTGACACCGAAACAGATCGTCGCCGAACTGGATAAACATATCATCGGCCAGGACGCGGCAAAGCGGGCGGTGGCGATTGCGTTGCGCAACCGCTGGCGGCGCGCCCAGGTCAGCGAAGAATTGAGAAACGAGATCACGCCCAAGAATATCCTGATGATAGGTCCTACGGGAGTGGGAAAGACGGAGATCGCGCGGCGCCTGGCCAAGTTGGCGAACGCGCCTTTTATCAAGGTCGAGGCAACCAAGTTTACCGAAGTGGGTTATGTCGGCAGGGATGTCGAATCCATCGTGCGCGACCTGGCCGATGTCGCCGTTAAAATGACCCGGGAGGAAGAGATGGAAAAAGTGCGGGACCGGGCCGAACAAGCCGCAGAAAACCGGGTGCTGGATATCCTGCTGCCTCCCGCCAGAATGGGTTCCGAGGAAGAACAGGCCAGCACTACCAGGGAGAGGTTCCGTACACTGTTGAACAGCGGTGAATTGAATGACAAGGAGATCGAGATAGAAGTCAGTATGCCGGCCATCGGTGTGGAAATCATGGCGCCACCCGGTATGGAGGAGATGACCAGCCAGTTGCAGGGGCTATTCCAGAGCATCGGCAGTGAAAAAAAGCGCACCAGAAAATTGCGGATCAGGGAGGCGCTCAAAATCCTGGCAGAGGAAGAAGCTGCAAAAATGGTGAACGAGGATGAGATCAAGGTCAGGGCCCTGGAGAACGTGGAACAGAACGGCCTGGTATTCCTGGATGAGATTGACAAGGTGACGCGCCGCGCCGAGGTAAGCGGCGCGGATGTATCCAGGGAAGGTGTGCAGCGCGACCTGCTGCCGCTGGTGGAAGGCTCCACGGTGACGACCCGCTACGGCATGGTGAAAACGGACCACATCCTGTTCATCGCCTCCGGCGCGTTTCATTTTTCCAAACCATCCGACCTGATCCCCGAACTGCAGGGCAGGTTGCCGATACGGGTGGAACTCGATGCCCTGGGCGTGGACGAGTTCAGCCGTATCCTGGTCGAACCCGACGCTTCACTGACAGAGCAGTACTCGGGACTCATGAAGACCGAACAGGTTGAACTGTCGTTTTCGGGGGACGGCATCGCGCGTATTGCCGAAATCGCCTGGCAGGTCAACGAGTCCACGGAAAATATCGGCGCCCGGCGCCTGCACACGGTTATGGAGCGCCTGCTGGAAACCCTGTCTTTCGAGGCGCCCGACGAAGGAGAAAAAACCATAAGAATAGACGCCGGATACGTCGACGACCACCTCGAAGACCTGATCAAGGACGAGGACCTGACCCGGTATATTCTTTAATACGCGGGGTCAGAGCAAGAAATTCGAAGACATTACTCTGACCCCATAATTCACGGGTTGATATTTCTATGACAACAGAAAGCAAAACGGCAACCGTCAGGCCGGTATCCGTCAGCCTGAAGAAAAAATCACGCTGCCTGGTGCTGGAATATCCGGATGGGAACAGTTTCAGCCTGGGTTGCGAACTGCTGCGGGTTTATTCGCCCTCCGCCGAAGTACGCGGGCACGGACCCGGCCAGGAGATTTTGCAGACGGGCAAGGAAAACGTGAACATCGATACGGTGGAGCCGGTCGGCAGTTACGCGCTGAAACTGTGCTTTGACGACGGGCACAGTTCCGGCATCTATACCTGGGATTACCTGTATCAACTGGGTGAAAACCAGGAACGGCACTGGCAGTCATACCTGTCTGCGCTGGAAAAAGCCGGCTACACACGGCAGATCCAATGACCCGGACAGTCGATTTAATATATGGGGTCAGAGTAAGTGTCGTCAGAATTTTTACTCTGACCCCCCCAATCCAATGAACGAGTCGGTAGATTTCGGATTCAGGAAAGTTCCCCGGGAAGAAAAAGCCCAACGCGTGGACGAAGTCTTCAGTTCGGTCGCCTCCCGCTATGACCTGATGAACGACCTGATGTCCTTCGGCATACACCGGTACTGGAAACGCCTGTGTGTCCACCTCTCCAGCCTCCAGCCCGGCTCCCGGGTGCTGGATGTCGCGTCCGGGACAGGCGACCTGGCTGCCCTGCTGAGCCGGACGGGTTGTGAAGTCGTCTCCTGTGATATCAACGAGGCCATGCTGAAATTCGGCAGGGACAAGCTCGCGGACAGGGGGCTGGTTAACGACGTACACTATGTGCGGGCCGACGCAGAACGGCTGCCGTTTGCCCAAAACAGTTTCGAATGCGCCACCCTCGCCTTCGGCCTGCGCAACATGACGGACAAGCCCGCCGCGCTGCGCGCCATACACGCGGGGCTGAAATATGGCGGCCAGGTTCTTGTCCTTGAATTCTCCAGGGTAACATCCGACCTGTTGAGGAGGGTTTATGACAGCTATTCGTTCCATGCCATCCCTGCCATGGGGAAACTGGTGCTGCAGGACCCGGACAGCTACCGCTACCTGGTCGAGTCGATAAGGATGCACCCTGACCAGGACGGCCTGAAAACAATGCTGGAGGAGGCCGGTTTTTCCCGCGTCGACTACCTGAACCTGAGCGGCGGCATCGTCGCCCTGCACCAGGGCTACAAGTTATGACAAACAATCCGGTGCCGACAAACCGGGGTCAGAGTAAGAAATTCGTCAGAATTTTTACTCTGACCCCATCAATCCGAACAAATCATGAAACCCCTTGAACACCTGCTGAACAACCTGCTACACCAGGACCCGGAAACCCTGGACGAACTGGCCGCCCTGGCAGGCAAGGTCATACAGGTTGAACTGCTCAATACCGCGCAACCGGCCATCAACCTG
>VYCZ01000313.1 GCA_009843675.1 Gammaproteobacteria bacterium
GGATAGCGCCAATAACAGTTAGTTTGAAACCGGTCCAAAAGCCCATAATCATGAAATCGCCGCTATCAGAACCGTTATGAAAGACTGAATCTGAGTGCCTGAAACCGGGTTAAAGATGGTAAATGTCATGGTTAGAAACACTGTCATGATGACGACAGCCGCCATGTAACGTAAAGCTTCGCTCCGCGCGCTGTGTTTGGTAAAACGTTGTGCGTCTCTGGCAACGAGATAGCCGGTAGCTACAATACCGATGGTATCGACAATGAGCCATCCGGTACCAGCGTTTTCAGGCGATATAACGCTGATAATCCCTGCAATTATCCATAGCGCCCCCCAGAGTAGCAGATAGGGACTCGCCACCTCATAATGATGAAGGGTAAGACTGTGTTCTTCAGCCTTTTCGGCATCACGCAATGCCGTTTCGGCTTCATTTTTGGTTATGCTCATGATTGTTTCTCCTCTTATGTAACTGTCACAAGGAAGTATAAGCACGAATTATTACTCTGTCAAGCAGAGTTCTCTATAATTTTTACATTCTTGTCAGATTTGTTCACAAGTTGGGTTGTATAATCGGGAAAAAGTACTGAAACATGCCTTTATCGTCCATTCAATCCATCGTCGTACTCACCGGCGCCGGTATTTCAGCCGAATCCGGCATCAAGACCTTTCGTGATATTGACGGTTTATGGGAGAACTACCGGGTGGAGGAGGTGGCATCCCCGCAGGGCTTTGCCGCTGACCCGGTGCTGGTGCACCGGTTTTACAATATGCGCAGGCATAGGCTCCTGCACGGTGGTATTGAACCTAATCCGGCGCATCTGGCGCTGGCAAGGCTGGATCGGGATTTTACGGGTGATTTCCTGCTGGTAACCCAGAATATCGACAACCTGCACGAACGGGCCGGTTCGGTACGACTGCTGCACATGCACGGCGAGATACTGAAAATGCGTTGTTCTGTCTCCAGACAGGTGTATCCCATCAACCATGACCTGTCGGTGGAAGATCGCTGTGATTGCTGCCGTCAGCCGGGCAGGCTGCGTCCCCACGTCGTCTGGTTCGGTGAAATGCCTATGGAGATGGACAGGATCTACAATGCCTTGGAGAACTGTGACCTGTTCATTTCCATTGGCACCTCCGGCAACGTCTATCCGGCCGCCGGTTTCGTCCAGCTAGCCCGAGAGTCCGGCGCCCACACCGTTGAAATCAACCTGGAACCGTCCGCGGTCGAGTCGGCGTTTCATGAACATATCTATGGACTGGCAACTGAACAGGTGCCGGTTTTCGCGGATGACCTGTTAAGGAATGTTTTACAAAAGCAGATTATGGATGTTTGATTTGCTTAATCTGAAAAAGATATTTATTATTGAGAAACTCGTCTGACATCTCCACCAAATAATAGAACTATCTATTTTTTGCCTTGAATTATCGTGAGATTTTCACCTTCTCAAGACTCTGGATGATGTTCGGGGTTTCCCTGGTCCTGATGTTCGGGATACTGCTGCTGGTGGGTGGCAGGGCATTCCAGTTGGCGCCGCCCATGCCGGACGCGGTTGTCGCAACAGACGGAGATACGACGGATGTAATTTTCACCAGTGACGATATCAGGGACGGGCGCGATGTGTGGCGCCGCCTGGGCGGCATGGAACTCGGTTCCGTCTGGGGTCACGGCAGCTACCTGGCGCCGGACTGGACGGCCGACGTGCTGCACCGGGAGGCCGTGGCGATGCTGGATGCGGATGGAGAGTTTGACTCACTTTCCGAGCCGGCCCGGGCCGCGCGCATCGCCGAGTTTGCCGCCAGGCTGCGCGTGAATACCTACGACTCCGAAACCGGGCATATCACGGTGTCTCCGGAACGTGCGCAGGCTATCGCTGAGATAACCACGCACTACCAGGCGTTGTTCGGCGGCAGCGGCGACGGTCCTGAGGCGGAAGCCATGCGGGAGGCGTTCGCCATCCCCAATGCGCCGTTGGGACCGGACCCGGACGAGGATATCCGCACGCTGGTGTCATGGTGGTGGTGGACGTCCTGGGCGGCTGCCACGTTGCGCCCGGACGATACCGTTACATATACGAATAACTGGCCTCATGAACCGTTGGTCGGCAACAAACCCACCAGTTCCATCTTCATCTGGACATTTGTCTCAATCGTTCTGCTTATCGCCGGTATCGGCGCGCTGTGCTGGTTCTTCCTGCGGGAACGGGAAGAGTGGCAAAAGGACACCGAACCACCGCCAGGTTATCCGGACAAAAGCCCGATCGCCACAGTCGAGCCCACAGCTTCCATGAGGGGAGTCGTGAAATATATCTGGATCGTTGCTGTTCTGCTTGGATTACAGATACTGTTAGGTGCAGTCACCGCCCACTACGCCGTAGAGGGTCACGAATTTTACGGCATACCACTGGCAGAAATTGCGCCTTATGCATTGACGCGTACCTGGCACGTGCAACTCGCGGTGCTCTGGATCGCCACTGCCTGGCTGGGGGCGGGCCTGTATCTCGCTCCCATGATCGCCGGGTCGGAACCGCCCTTGCAGAAGCTGGGCGTGGATGTGCTCTGGGTGGCGCTGGTGATTGCAGTACTGGGTTCGCTGGCAGGAGAATGGCTGGCCTTGACCGGGCGCATGACGGACCCGGCCATGGTGTACTGGTTCGGCCACCAGGGTTACGAATTCCTGGATATGGGGCGTTTCTGGCAGATCCTGATCTTTGCCGGCCTGCTTATCTGGCTGGGACTGATGGCGCGTTGTCTTGTGCCTGCAATCCGCGCAGGCGGCGCAGACAAACACCTGCTCATTCTCCTGTTGATTTCCTCGGCGGGAATCGGTCTCCTGTTCGGCGCCGGATTTCTCTATGAGCGGGACACCCACCTTACCATTGCCGAGTACTGGCGCTGGTGGGTCGTGCATCTCTGGGTCGAAGGCGTGTTTGAAGTATTCGCAACTGCCTGGGTAGCCTGGGTCTTCGTACATATGAAACTGCTGCGTCCATCGACCGCTGCGGTTTATGTCATGTTCTCGGCCATGATTTTCCTGGGAGGTGGAGTCCTGGGGACGTTCCACCACCTGTATTTCGCCGGCACACCGGAGGCGGTACTGGCGTTAGGAGCAGTGTTCTCCGCCCTTGAAGTGGTGCCGTTGGCGCTGATAGG
>VYCZ01000018.1 GCA_009843675.1 Gammaproteobacteria bacterium
GCCCGGGAACATGCCTGGCTGGCGCAATGGAGACACACTGAACGGCGCCGGAACTGCGGGATGGGTTGGAATTCGTATCCATCGTGCGAAGGTTAGCAAGAAATTACAGGACACCCATAATAATTTTGATGGGAGCAAGAAATTACAGGACACCCATAATAATTTGGTGGGTGTCCTGTTTTGCGATGCGCGTAATTTCGGGACACCCATTAAATCATTTCATGGGTGTCCTGAATTAAGATGTGGGTGTCCTCAATTAATGGGTGTCCTGAATTAAGATGCGATAAACTTTGAAAATGATTATTTCGGCGAGATACCTCTTACTGTTCCTGTGCGGCGTCTACCTGCCCGTGTGCGGGGCGCTGGAACAGTCCGGGGCCGCGCAGCAACAGTCCATCGCCCGTTACGAAGCGCGTATTGCCGGCCTGGAAACGGCCGAGGGACCCCATGCCAAGGAACTCATCGAGGCCCGCCGGAGCCTGGGGCTGTTACTCCAGCAGGCCGGCGAGCATGGCCGGGCGGTGGAGGCATTGCAGGGCGCGCTGCAGTCCATACGCGTCAACGAGGGACTGTACAGCATGAGCCAGATCCCCATCGTGGAGGCCATCATCGACAGCCATGTCGCCCTCAGCGCCAGGAGCGAACTGCGCCGGAACTACGAATATCTGTTCTGGCTCTACCAGCGCAACTACGGCGACGGCAACGTGGGCCTGGTGCCGGTGATAAAGAGGATAGGCCGGTGGTACTTCGACCTCTACAACTTCAGCCCCCCCAACACCACGGTGGAACCGCTGATCGCAGCGGACGACCTGTACTCAAAAGCACTGGGCATGCTCGAGGATGACGCCCTGTTACGTGACCGGGCAGACATATTATATAAGGTAGCCGTCATCAACCACCACGTCGCCGAGGACGTGCAGGACCCGATGCTGTCCCACCGGGAAATTCGCGAAGCCATGATCCCCCACGGCAGGCCCACCCCCTACCTCAACGAAACCGCGGTGCGCCAGTACTATGCCGACCAGAGCTTCTACAAGGGCAAGCGCTCGCTGAAACGCATCGTGGACGACTATGAAGCAAACCTGCCCGGCGCCATCACGGAGTATGCCCGGGCGCTGGTGTTCATGGGCGACTGGCTGACCGTGCAACGCCGGGTTATGGAAGGCTCCCGCATGTACCGGAAGGCCTGGGCCGCCCTGGCCGAGCACGACGCGCCACCGGCGCTGGCGGATGAACTGTTCGGCGAACCGCAACCCATCGAGCAGCTCCCCATCCCGGGCGAGGAAGAACCGGAGGCCGGCGCAGACAGCTACTACGCGGATGCGCTCCTGGACGTGCCCGAGTCAGGCTGGCCCCGGAATATCAGGATCCGGACCATCCATCCCCCCGAAGAAACCACCTTGCTCAAACGCGCCGAACGCGGCATCGCCGCCACCCGCTACCGCCCCCGCTACCACAACGGCCAACCGGTCGCCACCACGGACGTCCCCCTGCGCTTCATCTTCAAGCACAAAGACCAGCCCGGCTGGCTCCACTTTTAACTGCTGTAATTACAGGACACCCATAAAACCATGAACTTTGAGGACACCCACCAAAATTATATGGGTGTCCTGTAATTTATCCCGTAATTTGTCCCGTAAATTTATATGGGTGTCCCCATTTAAAACACTCTATAAATAATGGGTGTCCTGAACTAAAAACATGGGTGTCCTGAATTAAAAGCATTTGACCGCCTCACCGCACACATATATATTAAATGGCAAGGGAACGGCCTCCGTCCCGTGCCCGGAAGCTCAGTCAAGTCAACCAGGGAGAGTAAGGTATGTCCAACGAATTAATCGCAATCATAAGCATCGGCATCGCGCTGGCCGGTCTGCAACTTCATAACCATCACTACCAGCGTGCTGACATGCTGTCTCTGCGAACAGGAATGCAGGCCGAGATCAAAACCCTGCGTGAGGAAACCCAGGCAGAATTCAAGGTCCAGCGGGAGGCCATCAACGATCTGTTGAGCCGCATGGTCCACCTGGAGGCATTATTCGAGGACCGCCGCGTGGCTGCCGGGAAGCCGGGCTCAAGGTAAGCCCCCCCGTCCCCGCGCAGGCGGAACCGGCAATCTCTGCCGGAGTAGTAGCAATCAAACCTGGAGGAACCGAAACCATGACAGTCATAAACCTGGACGTGAAACAACAACCTGACCCGAATGGCAGAGACGGGCACGGCAGGACCCGGCTCCATAACCTTTTTCTGGGATTATTTGAGTGCGAATCAAGTGAACTGCAGCAGGCCCTGAAGGCAGGCTGTGATGTTAACGCCGCCGATAACTGGGGAGATACACCGTTACACACGCTCATCGGGTCAATAATGAACGATGCCGCCAGGGCAGACTTAATTCACGCATTGCTTAAAGCAGGCGCGAATGTCAATGCTGCCGGCAGTAGTGGCAATACGCCGCTGCACCTCGCAGTCGATAGAAAGCACATGGAGAGCGTTAAGGCCCTTCTTCAGGCAGGAGCAAATATCAATACACCGGATAAATACGGTGACACTCCCTTGCGTAAAGCCGTTAATGGGAGAAATACCGAGGTGGTTAAACTCCTGCTGGAACACGGCGCCGATATCACTATCAAAAACAGGTTTGGTGATTCACTATTGCAAGAGGCGATAAGCGATGAGAATTTTGCCTGTGCGGAGATCCTGCAACAACACGCGGCTGAGGCTGATGGGACAAATCGGCAGGACAGCCGATTTGCACAGCGACAGCTGCCCGTAGGGTTGCGTCCAGGGAAGGACGCAATGAGTGACGAATCGGTAGCAGCCGGATCTTTGACAAGTGGCATCACAATGGAATCCGCCGCTTCGGCTCAAGATATCGAAATGGAGCCCGGCGCCGAGGTCGGTGCCGACCATGAACCGGAGCCGGAGAACGCGCAGGAGCATGGAACGGAACCCTCCGATTGGTCAAACCCGAACGCCAGGGACGGGAAAGGCAGGACCCGGTTGCACAAATTATGTCGTTCATATAACGCAACCGCCGATAACTTGCGTAGAGCCCTGGACGCCGGGGCCGACGTGAATGCCGCCGACAACTGGGGAAGCACACCCTTGCACGCTCTCATCTCGGGCGGTTCTAACAACAAGACGGAAC
>VYCZ01000070.1 GCA_009843675.1 Gammaproteobacteria bacterium
CGATAGACCCCTGGATATCATAGGGCGCAAGCCGCCGGTCGAAAGACACGGATTCGGTAAACTCCTCCACGAACCGATCCGTGGCCTCGGCAAAGCGGCCGGCCCAGGGCTTGGATATGCTTTTTTCGGTTGCCATCGGCGAAAACAAGGTTACCTGTCAGGCAGACAGTATAACGCAGGAGCGCCGAAAGATGCGGGGGTCAGAGTAAAATTTCCGCCGAAATTCTTACTCCGACCCCTGTAATTTTACCTGGATATCCCGGGGTCAGAGTAAGAAATTCGAAGAATTTTTACTCTGACCCCATATATCCGGATCCTGAAGATCCCCAGGTATCATCAATAGCGTCGTAAAGAAACAGCGGCTTCAATTGCCCGGCCTTGACGACACAGATCTCCGTCAACCGTCTTACCCCGCCGGCTTCCAGGTAATCCATGTGCAGAAACAGGTCCAGGTTGTGTAAATATTCAACTTCGATCACCTTGAACGGTAACGTCGATCGGCCCATAGTCAGGCTGACAAGGCGCTTGAGCGCCGCCCCCGCGTCATTCGCGTGCAGGGTGGTGTAGACGCCGCGGTGGCCCGTATTCAGGGCCTGGAAGAACACTTCGGCAGCATCCGGCTCCCTGATCTCGCCGACGATGATCCGGTCGGGTCTCTGGCGCAGGGAAGTCGCCAGAAGTGACGCCAGGGTCAGTGAAGGCGTGTCCTCGGATTCATGTCTCTGCGCCTCCATCTGTATGACATTGGGGGCATTGAGCTTGATCTCGGCCACGTCTTCACAGACCACGATCCGCTCACGCTGCGGAATGGCAAAGGACAAGGCATTCAGCAGGGTAGTCTTGCCGCTGTTGGTGGCGCCGGAGACCAGGAGGTTGTCGCCGCGCGTTACGGCTTCCAGCAACAGTTCCTTTATTGCCGTATTGATGGTTCCGCCCTGTTCCAGGCGTTCCAGGTCCAGGCCGTGGCGCCGGTGCAGGCGGATCGACAATGTACAACCGGCGGGCGTGGCTGCGGGCAGGGTCGCGCATACCCGGCTGCCGTCGGGCAGGCGGGCATTGATGATCGGCGTTTTTACCGGGTCGAAATATTGCGCCAAGGCGTTGGAAATCTGTTCTATCAGGGTGGCGACCGCGGCATCATCGGCGAAGGCAAGCGCGGTTTTATACATGCCCCGCTCCAGGTCATCCGCCCAGATGTCGTCGTAACGGTTGACCATGATATTGGTCACCCGGTCGTCGTCCAGCAGGGACTGTATGGGGGAGAGGTAGAACTTGACCAGTTCCCAGTCGGCGCCGGTCAATGCGGTGAGCATGATGATCCTTTATTCATATCCGTACCTGTTCCAAAGTAAGATTTTCGGGGTCAGAGTAAGAAATTCGAAGAATTCTTACTCTGACCCCACAAATATCCCAGATATCCTGCTAGAATTCAAGACTGGTGGAAACAACAGGAGGAGGCTGGCGGACGGAGCGCCGGCTCAGAGGAATTTGGACGATCTACTTACCCGCTTGGCAAGCTGGAGCGACCCCTGGTTCTGGGTGTGCATTGCCGCGGTTCTCTATGCCAATACCGTTATCGGTTTCCTGCCGCTGTCATCGGAGCGGGAACTCACGCCCGTTGAGCACCTGCTCATGCACGCGCGGCGGATCCTGCTGCTGTTGCTGCTGTTGTTGTTCCCTGGCTTCCCCCTGTGCCTCTGGTTCCTGGCCGCGAACGCCACCGGCGATATTACGGCTGCCAATAACATCGTAAACATCGTCGTTATCAGCCAGGCCGGCAGGATGTGGGGACTGATGGCAGGGTTCCTGCTGGCAGGACTGCTGAGCAGGATCGTTTTCCTGCGCTACCTGTACCCGCGCTTCTCATCCTGGTTCATATTCAGACGGGTATCGCAACGGGGCGACCAGGTGTCCGATATCCGCACCGAGGCTAACCGGTTCCGGGAAAAGCAGTTCCGGCCCGAAAAGCATTACCGGGCCGGGCGAATATTCATCGGTCTGCGGGAAGACAATACCCCCATGTATGTCCCGGTGGAGGACTGGAAGACCTGGAACCAGCGCATGGTAGGCGCCACCCAGACCGGCAAGGGCATCCTGTTCGGGGTGCAACTGGACCAGTCCGTGCGCCGGGGGTTCTGCACGGTCTTTTTCGACATCAAGCCGGACCAGCACGCGCTGGGCATCATGCGCAAGGCCTGCGAGGACACCGGCAGACGCCTGGTGACCGTGGATTTCAACGGCGAACTGCCGGGCAAATGGTCGCCGTTCAGGACCGGCACCGACCGGGAGATAAAAACCCGGCTGATGCACGCCTACAACCTCGCCGAACGGGGAGACACCGCGGATTTCTACAAGATCGGCGAGCGTGAGTTCCTGGAATCGATCTTCGACAAGTGGAGCAGGGAACTGATCGACCTGCCAAAGCTGCTCAGGGACGCGACCAAACCCCCGCCCACCGTCACCAACCTGACCCGGGAAATGCTGGCCTTGTCCGCGCTGAAGCCGGGACGCAGCAAGGGGGTGGATATCGAGCGCGTGCTGCGTGAGAATGCAGTCCTCTACGTGCGCTCGTCCGCCACCGACCCGGTGGTGAAACGCGCCACCCAGGTGTTCCTGCTATGCCTGCTGCAGGCGGCAACGCGTATGTACCGGCGCCGGGAGCGCTCAAGCCACCTGTTCATCGGCATTGACGAGGTCAAGTTCCTCGCCACCGACATCCTGGGCGACATGCTGGCGACCATCACCGGGTTCGATTGCCACCTCGCCATCGCGTACCAGAGCCTGGGCGACCTGAAATCCGTCAACAAGCGACTGGTCAACGTCGAGGCCCTGGAGTTCAGCGTAGAGAACAACTGCAAGATGTCCCTGTACTACCAACCCAACGACTTCGAGACCGCCGACTACGCGGCCCGGCAGAGCGGCACGAAACAGGCCAGCCGCTACCGCATGAACGTGGACATCAACAGGGCCGGCGGCGAAGTCTACGCCGACAGGAACCTCATAACCCAGGAAGACGTGTACTACATCCACCCGAACACCCTGATGATGCTGCCCTCCAGAGTGGCCATGGCAAAGATGCCGGGCCGCCTGGCGGAGATCGTCCACACCTCATGGGTGGCCGTGGATCCCGCTTACCTGGAC
>VYCZ01000161.1 GCA_009843675.1 Gammaproteobacteria bacterium
ATCATGTACCGTCTGAAAACGCCCGCTTCCTGGAGTGGAGCGATGACCAGAATCATGTCTCCCGGCTCAATTATTTCACCCACATGGACGGCGGTTTCAACGCGACCAGGAAAACCCTGCTGCCGGTGTTTGAAAAGCTGAGCGATGACGAGCGGCACCGCGCCATGTTCTGCCTGCTGCCCCCCAGCCTCGGCCTCGCCGTGACGCCCGACACCATCACGTATTTCATCGTCAATCCCAAGGCCGCGGAAGCGATTGATATCCACATCGGTTACTGTATGGACCCGAGGGCGCCGGACGAACCCTTGTTCGATTTGCTGTTCAGGGACATGGAAGCCGGCGTGAACGACTTTAACGTTCAGGATATTCACGCGGATACGATGGTGCAGAAGGGTCTGCGTTCACGCTTTGGTCCCCATGGACGTTATTCCTGGCAGGAGGAAACACTGCAGCAATTCAATCGCTGGCTGGTGAAACGCTATCGCGCCCACTGGCCGTTAACTCATCCTGGTTAAGATAACTTTTCCAGTTTCCCGGACGGACCACGATTCGGACCGGAAAACATAAACACAACAGCAGGAGAACGGATATGCCGAACACATTCATCCATCCCGAGGGTATTTTGCCGGACGTAGTACACGGCTACACGAGCGTCGTTGTCAGCACCGGGAAAAAGATGGTGCACTGCGCCGGCCAGGTGCCGATGGACGCCGACCTGAACCTGGTCGGCGAAACACTGGGCGAACAGATGGATCAATCCTTTAAAGCCATCGGCGTTGCGCTTGCCGCGGGCGGCGCGACCCCGGCGGATGTCGTGCGCGGCCGGATTTACATTGTCGACTATAACGCCGACATGGTTCAGACGGTCATCGAAAAAACCGCGGCCTTCTACGCGCCGGGTGAACCACCGCCAAGCACGTTGATCGGCGTACAATCGCTGGCGCTGCCGGGGATCATGGTCGAGATCGAAGCGACGGCGGTACTCGATGATTAAACTTTGAACTCACGATTTGCGCTTGTTACTATTTCAGGCGTGTACAGTGTCGATCGACGCTAAAATACTTGTGAGATACCATAATCCTGAATACAACCGGGGGTGAATATGCAACAGGCAGACAAACAGAAGTATTTAACCATCGCACTCTATGTTTTCGGGATCATCTACCTGATCGGAGTACCCGTCCTGATGATGGGGCTGGAGGCGCCGGGCTGGACCTGGACACCCAGGCAGCCGGAGTATGAACAGATGATCATGGGCGTGTACGCTACCCTGGGGGTGTTTCTCATCATGGCCGCAAAAAATCCCCCGGAGCATGCCAGCCTGATCTGGTTCACCGTCTGGTCGAATATCGTGCATGGCGGGATCATGCTGGTTCATTCCATCATTGATGAAACCGAACGGGCCAATCTTGCCGGTGACGTGCCTGCGTTGTTTATCGTTGCAGCCATTCTCTGGTACCTGATGCCCAGGCAGGGAGCGGCATCCCAGTAACAGCCGGCCTGACCGGATTTCTGTCGTCCGGCAATCAGCCGCGGGACGGATTGCCCGGCTGCAGCCGGATGCGCAGTATCAATTTGTAAATGTGAAGACACTAACCGACGTACTTCTGCATAATGCAAGGACGCGCGCTGATGCCGTTGCAGTTCTGGATTATGGTTTCAGCCTGACCTGGAGTGAATTTGCCCGGCGCATTGCAAGGCTGGGGGGTGTGCTGAACCAGTCAGGGATCAACCGGGGTGACCGATTCGGCATTCTTGCCCTCAATTCCTGGCGCCAGGCTGAGGTGATCCATGCGGGACAGTGGAGCGGCGCCACGCCGGTTCCGATTAATTTCCGTCTTGCGCCTGCCGAGATACGGACCATTATCGATGATGCCGAATGCGGGCTCCTGGTCGTGGATGAACAATTCATCGGTTTACTTGATGGGCCTGAATTGGCTGATTGGAAAAGCAGATATCTGCTGATCAGCGGTGACCAAGCCGGTCCTTATGAGCAATCCGTCAAATCCGGCAAGCCCGTAGAACCGGCAACAGGTTCGGCGGACACGGAAGCGCTGTTACTGTTTACCGGCGGCACTTCGGGTCGCGCGAAGGGGGTGCCGTTGACCCACGGCAATATCATCGCCAATGCGAAGCAGGCCAGCAGCCGCTGGACGGCGCGCCCTGATGACGTGGTGTTGCACGTTCCACCCATGTTCCATTCCGCGGAACTGGTAAAGACGGTTTACTTCATGCAGGGAGCGGCCAATGTCTATCTGCCGAAATTCGATCCTGATGCACTGTTGCGCACGATTGAAGAGTTTCGCATTACCTTTGCCCTGCTGGTGCCGACCATGCTGATGCTCACCCTGCAGTCGGGGAAAGTGCCCCAATACGACGCCAGCTCACTGAAACAGATCATCTACGGGGCATCACCCATGTCGGTGGAATGGGTCAGGGAAGCGTTTGCAGCTTTTCCAGAAGTTGAGTTCGCGCAGGGTTACGGCTTGACGGAAACCGCGCCGCTGCTGACCATGCTGGATCACCAATCCCATGTGGATGCCCTGGAACAAGGCAATACAGCCCGGTTATCCTCGTGCGGCCGAGTACTCGAAGGCGTGGATTTAAAGATCATGGATGATAACGGACAGGAACGCACAACCGGGCAGGTGGGTGAGATTTACGCCCGTGGCGACAACGTGTTCGGGGGATATATCAACCAGGAGGAGCTCACACAACAAGTCCTTGTAGAAGGCTGGTTTCGCACCGGCGACCTGGGTTACATGGATAACGAGGGATATTTATACCTCAAAGACAGGAAACAGGACATGATTGTAACGGGGGGTGAAAACGTCTATTCCAGTGAAGTCGAAGCCGTGTTGAACCGGCATCCTGATGTCCTGGAAATCGCCGTCGTCGGTATTCCCGATGAAATCTACGGTGAAAAGGTGATTGGCGTGGCAACAATCAAATCCGGATCCGATCCGACACAGGATGAACTGATAGACTTCTGCCGCGGCAGGATAGGCGGTTACAAAATTCCGAAGCAAATCCATGTAGTCGATAGCCTGCCCAAGAGCGCGCTTGGGAAGGTGCTGAAAACTGCAGGGCAACCGCATACTTTTATACATATTGATCGTCTGTTCCAAACAGGATCT
>VYCZ01000415.1:0-355 GCA_009843675.1 Gammaproteobacteria bacterium
ACGCCGATGCTTCGACGTTAAGGACGTTTCTGGGCTATGAAACCGGCGTGTTCCATGATTTCTCGGCGACTATCGACCTGTAAAATGTTATCGAGGTGGTAATTGATGATTTTAACGACGGTTCCAACGGCAAGACCGGATACGCCACGGTCGTAGCCCCCTCAGGCACGGAACTTGACCAGGCTTTTCTAAACTATACCGGCATCAGGAACACAGGGATCAGGCTGGGCAGGCAGTACATTACCTACAGGAACGCGCCGTTTCACCGCTATATCGGCACCATACTATGGCGCCAGAACTGGCAGACCTTTGACGCTCTCACCATAGACAACCGGACATTTCCCGATACCCGGAT
>VYCZ01000415.1:365-1299 GCA_009843675.1 Gammaproteobacteria bacterium
CGTTATGCCTATGCATGGAATATCAATCGTATCTTCGGCAGGGATGCGCCCGAACCGCTGAGCCATTTCGACAGTGATTCCCACCTGGTAAACATCCAATACGGCGGGTTGCCATTCGGGGACCTGGAAGTCTATGGCTACCTGCTGGACCTTGATAATGCGCCCGGTTTCTCCACCCGGACCCTTGGAGCGCGCCTCCATGGAAAAAGAAAACTCGGCGGGAATATCGCTGCGCTGTATACGGCCGAATATGCCGTACAGAGCGATCACGCGGGAAACCCGGCGGACATCGATGCAGATTATTTTCTGGGTGAAATCGGCGCCAGTTGCCAACTCAACCGGTTCATAGACAGTGTCACACTGAAATTCAGTTACGAGAGATTAAGCGGGAAAGGCGGCGCTGACAGGTTTGTGACGATATTAGGAACCAACCATGCCTTCCAGGGCTGGAATGACCGTTTTCTGGTGACACCCGGCGACGGGATCGAAGACTTCATCCTTACAGCCGTGATGAAAATAAAGGGAGCGAACCTGGTTGCCGCATACCATGATATCGGTTCCGATAACATGAGCTACGATTATGGCCGCGAATTCAATCTGCTCCTGAGCAGGACCTTCAGGAAACATTACACGCTGGGGCTGAAATACGCCTCTTATGACGCCGACAACAACCCAGGCAATTCAGGCCGGAACGGAGTCAATGCGGGGACCGCCAACGATATTGACAAGTTCTGGATCTGGGCCCAGTTCAAGTATTGAACCGGGGGAAATGCGGGCTACGGATGCAGGTATTCCAGCACCACGTCTTCGGGCGGCAGGCAAATTTCGTCGTCACAGGCCTGCAACCGTATTTTGATGTCCAGCCTCCTGTCATGGAAAAACTCCCGGTCCGGCGGAGGCCTCAATTCCAGGGGTATGCCGACACTGTTTTCAT
>VYCZ01000415.1:1309-3134 GCA_009843675.1 Gammaproteobacteria bacterium
ATAATGCGAGAGCTTTCCGTCTTCAAATGACAACTTTTTGAGCCGGGGTTCAGGATAAGAGATCCTGAGCAACTCCCATCGGCTGCGGTTGCCGGCAATATTTATGTCCAGCGGGATAAGGTTTTCAACTCCGGGGCGGTAAGCATTGACATGCCATCCCGGTGAGATATCCAGGTTGACCCGGATATTGTCGTAATCCTCCGCTTTCCGTGCCGTTAATTTTATCTCTCCGCGGGCGGCATACTCGGTGTCGCCTGCAGCATTGTTCAAATACCTGTCGACGGCAACCATAAAATACGGACTGGTTCCGGCCTGTTCGCCCAGCACCGCAGAAAACGTCTCGATTAAACGGACGGCAAGGTTTTTATAATCCCAGTCCCTGACACGGTTCGACAGACTTGCCAGGACATGCAACGCCGCGGAATTCCCGGAAGGCATATCACCGTCACGAAACTGTTTGGGCATGACAAAAAGGGTGTCTTCAACTTCGCTCATGTAGAAACCGCCGGCCTCGCGGTCCCAGAACCTGTCGATCATTGTCCGGACCAGTTCAACAGCCCGGTCCAGCCACACCCGCTCTCCGGTGGCGTCATACAAGGCAATCAATCCTTCGGCGAAATACGCATAGTCGTCCTGTGTCGCCTTGCCGGAAGACCGGCCGGCGTAATGTATGCGCAACAGGCTGCCGTCATTGCTGCGCTGGCGCTTCCAGAGGAACTCGGCTGTTCCTGTTGCGGCTTCCAGATACTCCTGCCGGTCCAGAGCCCGGGCGGACATCGCCAACGCAGCAATCGCCATGCCGTTCCAGGCCACCAGGATTTTTCTGTCAACCAGCGGATGCGGCCGTTTCTCCCGCTCCAGGCGCAGTCTTTCCCGGATGCCGTCCAGTCTCGAGGTCAGTTCCTGCTCGTCCATACCCAGGTTTCTTGCCGCATCAGGTAATTCTTCGGGCAAATGCAGGATATTTCTTCCGTTAAAGTTGCCTTGTTCCGTCAAGCCGAAAACCGAACGCGCCAGCGCTGCATCATCGGGCGGGAGTGAACGGTTTATCTCATCGACAGACCACAGGTAAAAGCGGCCCTCTTCTCCGGCGCTTTCCGCATCGACGGCCGAATAAAAGCCGCCTTCAGGGGATCTCATGTCATGTAACATGAAATCCAGTGTCTGCTCCGCGATACGCGCATAAAACCTGTTCCCCGTGTAGCGGTAGGCGTCAAGGTACACCCTGGCCATATTCGCCTGGTGGTACAGCATTTTTTCAAAATGCGGGACCAGCCAGCGCGCATCTGTCGAATAGCGATGAAATCCGCCGCCCACCTGGTCATACAACCCGCCATGGGCCATCATCGTCAACGTATGTGCCGCAGCGGCAATGCCTGTCTCATTCATGTTGCGGTAGCCATGCTGCAACAACAGCATCAGGGAAGATTCATTGGTAAACCTGGGCGCCCCGCCGAACCCGCCCCACTGTTTGTCGTAGCCATATAAAATCCGGGAAACGGCGTCCTGTACCAGGTCCGGGCCGATAGCGGCGACCCTGCCCCGGGCCTGCATGGAGCCCGTTACGGCATCTGCGATCTTCGCCGCCAGCAAGTTCAGGTCATCACGCTGCGTTGCCCACAACTCCCTGACCTGTTTGAGCAGTCCCAGGAACTCGTCCGGCGGGTAATAGGTGCCTGAATAAAACGGTTTTCCGTCATGGGTCAGGAAACTCGACAAGGGCCAGCCTCCCTGCCCTTTCGTGAGCAGCAACGCCGACATATATATTTCGTCGATATCAGGCCGCCGCTCCCGGTCCACTTTAACGGGGATAAAATGTTCGTTC
>VYCZ01000100.1 GCA_009843675.1 Gammaproteobacteria bacterium
GCCCAAGCACCAGGTCGCCGATTGAAACATCCTTGATTTGTTTGGCCCCATCAGCGGTATGAACGGGAGTGTCTGCCGCGAAACACTGGTTAACAGCAACGGCGGTGTCATTGGCAACCTTGAGGAACGGGACGACACCCTGGGATTTCCCGTTGGTTCCCTTGATGTGCGCGCCCATGGAACGGACCCGGCTCCAGTCATTGCCCAGGCCGCCGGCAAACTTGGATAACAGGGCGTCATCCTTGATCGCGCTGAAGATACCGTCCAGGTTGTCGGGCACCGTAGTCAGGTAGCAACTGGAAAGCTGGGGCCGGCATGTTCCCGAATTGATCAGGGTGGGCGTGGAACTCATGAAATCAAAGGATGACAGCAGCTCATAGAACTCGATCGTCCTGCTTTCCCGGTCCAGTTCGTTAATGGCCAGGCCCATCGCCACGCGCATGAAGAAAGCCTGGGGCAGTTCAATGCGGACCTGTTCATCAGTATGGATAAAGTACCGGTCATACAGGGTCTGCAGGCCCAGGTAGGTGAACAACTGGTCCCGCTCGGGTCTAAGCGCCTTGCCCAGGCGGTCCAGGTCATACTTCATTAGTTCATGACCCAACAGGTCCAGGGAGGCGCCCATTTCAATGTATTTGCGGAAATAAAGCGGGTAGTACTCCGCCATCTGCGCCTGGGTTGCCTCCGTGGCGCCCTGGTTTATGTGGCTGAGCGCCTCCCTGCGCAAGCCGTCCAGCAACAGGCGGGCGGCGACGTAGGTGTAATTCGGTTCTTTTTCAATCAGCGCCCGGGCGCTCATAACCAGCGCGTGGTTTACGTCAGCCTCGTTGACGCCATCGAACAGGTTGCGTAGCGCATCGTCAATAATGAGACTGCCGTCAACCTGCTCCAGGCCCTCGCAGGCCTCGCCGACCACGGCGAGCACGCGTTCCATATCCAGTTTTTTCAGTGCGCCGTCTGCGGTTTTTACATTGATGCCGTCACTCAAATCGCTCTGTTCGGATTCTGCACCCCGGTCTTTTTCGATACGGGCACGGGCCCGTTCCTCCCGGTAGATCACGTAGGCGCGGGCAACCTTCTGTTCCCCGGTGCGCATCAATGCCAGTTCGACCTGGTCCTGGATGTCTTCAATATGTACGGTGCCGCCGCTGGGCAGGCGGCGCGTGACGCCCCAGACCACCTGCTCAGTGAGTTCCTTCACCTTTTCATGGACGCGCGCAGAGGCCGCGGCGGTGCCGCCTTCCACCTCCAGGAAAGCCTTGGTGATGGCTACGCTGATCTTGGACGCGTTAAAGGCAGTAACCTTGCCATTGCGTCGAATGACGTTATATTCTCCGGGTTGGCAGGCAGCCAATTCATCATCGGCATACCCCGGAGCCGATTGTCCGCCGTTCTGTACGGCAAGCTCGTTGCCGCTGTGAATCCTGTCCGCCGTGATGTCAACGACAGACTCCGCCAGGACGGATTTTTCGCTTTGCATAGGCCCCTGTCCGCACATCGGTTTTTGCTATTGAAATACCGTTAACGGGACTGGTCAGGAACCCGGAAACGGGATGAAGCTTGTTACGTGAGGTTAAGTATTACACTACTAGATTATGTGGTCAAGTAGTTTTTACACTACAATACCTTGTGGATTGGGTTGTGGCATAAACTTGAGTATCATGTGGATAAGGTGCGGAGAGAATCGGTCAGAGTCGTGTGGCAGAGTAATAAAATGCAACAATTTCAAGAACCTGTCCGGCGTGGAGCGTTGCGTTCACCCGCTGTTGCCCGGCGTTTGCCGGCAAGGAACCGGACGGGAGAGAAGAACTTATGTCAGCAGAAGAAAAAATAATTCAGGCAGATGTCGCGGTGCTGGGATCCGGCCCCGGCGGCTACACCGCGGCGTTCCGCGCCACCGACCTGGGCATGAAGACCGTCCTGATCGAGCGTTATCCCACCCTGGGCGGCGTATGCCTGAACGTGGGGTGCATCCCCTCGAAAGCCCTGCTGCATACCGCCAAAGTGATCGGCGACGCCAGGGACGCCGCCGCTTACGGGATCGAGTTCGGCGCGCCGGCCGTAGACCGGGCCGGGTTGCTGCGCTGGAAGGACAAGGTACTGTCGCGGTTGACCACGGGCCTGAAGGGGCTGGCGCGGCAAAGAAAGGTCACAGTGGTCCGGGGCACGGGCCGGTTTGTCTCGCCCGGGCGGATCGCGGTGGACACCGGGGAGGAAGCGCAGGAGGTGGAATTCGGCAAGGCTATTATCGCCGTCGGTTCCCGGCCCGTAACACTACCCGATTGTCCGGATGATCCCCGCATAATGGATTCCACCGGGGCCCTGGCCCTGCCGGAGATACCGCCAAGATTGCTGGTCGTCGGGGGCGGCATCATCGGCCTGGAACTGGCCACGGTATATCACGAACTGGGCAGCCGGGTCACCGTGGTCGAACTGCTGGACGACCTGATGACCGGAACCGATCCCGACCTCGTGCAGCCACTGCAAAAACGTATTGCCGGGCAGTATGAGAATATCTACCTGGGTACCCGCGTGACCGGGATAAAACCTTCTGACAAGGGTTTAACGGTGGGGTTTTCCGGTCCCGGGGCGCCGCCCGAGGATACCTTCGACCGGGTGCTCGTGGCGGTAGGCCGGCGGCCCAACGGCGATCAAATCGGCGCCGGGGATGCCGGCATCAAGGTCGATGAGCAGGGCTTCATCCCGGTGGACAACCGCCAGCGCACCAACGTAGCCAACATCTTCGCTATCGGGGACGTCACCGACCCGCCCATGCTGGCGCACAAGGCCGCGCACGAGGGCAGGGTGGCCGCAGAAGTCGCCGCCGGGAGGAACAGCGCATTCGATGCCAGGGTGATCCCTTCCGTGGCCTACACGGACCCGGAAGTGGCCTGGGTCGGCGTAACGGAGGCCGAGGCGAAACAACAGGGCCTGAATTACGGCAAGGGCGTATTTCCCTGGGCAGCCAGCGGGCGTTCCCTGAGCCTGGGCCGCAACGAGGGCCTGACCAAGCTGTTGTTCGATGAACAGACCCGGCGCGTCATCGGCGCGGGTGTCACCGGGACCAACGCCGGCGACCTGATCTCGGCGGCGGCCCTGGCCATAGAAATGGGCTGCACCGCGGAAGACA
>VYCZ01000395.1:0-258 GCA_009843675.1 Gammaproteobacteria bacterium
CTGATGGTCACCTACCCGTCCACCCACGGAGTGTATGAAGCCGGGATTATCGACATCTGCGAACTGGTGCACGAACACGGCGGCCAGGTGTACCTGGACGGCGCCAACATGAACGCCTTGACGGGCATCGCCCGGCCGGCCGAACTGGGCGCGGACGTGATGCACATCAACCTGCACAAGACCTTCGCTATCCCCCACGGCGGCGGCGGGCCGGGCATGGGACCCATAGGCGTGAAACAGCACCTGGCCCCGTTCCTG
>VYCZ01000395.1:268-3121 GCA_009843675.1 Gammaproteobacteria bacterium
CCGGATCACCCGCTGGTGGAAGGCGTGAACCCCGCTGCGGGCGATGCCGGCACCGTCGGTACGGTCTCAGCCGCGCCCTGGGGATCGGCCAGTATCCTGACGGTCTCCTGGGCCTATATCGCCATGATGGGGGCGGACGGCCTGCGCCGGGCGACCCTGGTCGCCATCCTGGTCGCCAACTACGTCGCCGCCCGGTTGCGTGATTACTACCCTATCCTGTATACCGGCAAGAACGGCATGGTAGCCCATGAATGCATACTCGACCTGCGCCCCGTCAGGCACAGTTGCAATATCACCGTGGACGATATCGCCAAACGCCTGGTGGATTACGGTTTCCATGCCCCGACCATGTCCTTCCCGGTACCGGATACCTTGATGATCGAACCGACGGAAAGTGAAAACAAGCGCGAACTGGACCGCTTCTGCGACGCCATGATAGCCATCCGCGGGGAGATCGCGATGGTCGAACGGGGCGAGTGGGACCGGAACAACAACCCGTTGAAGAACGCGCCGCACACACACCGGTTGCTGCTTGAGCCTGAATGGACCATGCCTTACGGCAAACAGCAGGCATTCTATCCCATGGACGCGATCAGGGATGATAAGTACTGGCCGCCGACAGGCAGGGTGGATAACCTGCACGGCGACCGGAACCTGTTCTGCAGTTGCCCCCTGCCGGAGGATTATTCCGCGGCCCGATCACAGGGGTCAGAGTAAAAATTCTTCGAATTTCTTACTCTGACCCCGAAGATTTTTCGGGACACTTTATGACAAAAGTACAAAGCCGTCATTCCCGCGCAGGCGGGAATCCAGTCGGTTACTCGTCCCGGAGGGACACTTTATCCTGCAGGGTGACGGCGAGGTCATAGATTTCGTTCCTGCCGGCCCCGGTCAGTTCGGCTGCGATCTGCACGGCCTGCTTCAGGCTCAGGGACTTGAGCAGCACCTTCAGCAGCGCGGTTAACTCGGCAATGTCCATGTGTTCTTCCCCGGCGCCGGCTATGATGACCACGAATTCGCCCCGGCCCTGGTCGGGATCCTGTTCCATCCATTCAATCAGTCCGCCCAGGGTTCCTTGCCGTATGGTCTCAAACTTCTTGGTCAGTTCCCGGGCAATGCACGCTTCCCTGCCGGCGCCGAAAATCGTTGCCGCATCGGCCAGGAAAGCCTTGATCCGGTGCGGGGCTTCGTAAAACACCAGGGTGTGCGCCGCGCCGGCCAGCGCCGACATGCGCTTGCGCCGGGCTTCCGCCCTGGCTGGGGCAAAACCGTCGAACAGGAACTTCCCGGGCGCGACGCCGGCTGCCGAGAGGGCCGCGATCAACGCCGCCGGTCCCGGTACCGGCGATACCGGGATATTCTGCGCATGAGCCTGCCTGACCAGTTTGAAACCCGGATCGCTGATCAACGGAGTACCGGCGTCGGCAATCAGGGCAACGCTGTTGCCGGCGGCAAGCCGGCTGATGATGCGCCCGGTCATGCGCTCCTCGTTGTTCTCATGGAAAGCCAGGGTCCTGGTGCGGATATCGAACGTGTTCAACAGCCTGGCGCTGTGGCGCGTGTCTTCCGCCAGGATCAGGTCGACGGCCGACAGGACTCTCTGCGCGCGCGGGCTCAGGTCTTCAAGGTTACCGATCGGGGTCGCTACGATGTATAAGGTGCCAGGTTCAGTCATTGCCTGCATTGTCCTTTTGTCTATAGAATACGGGTATGCCCGCGTTTCTCAAAATTCTGCTCATGGCTGTGCTGCTACAGGGCTGCACTCTCGAGACCAGGAAGTCCCCGGAGCCGGAGCCGGGTGACACGGATAACAGCCAGTTGGAAAACGAGCGGCGCGAGCAGGCGCAACGGCGCCGGGCGCGGGCGCTGGAACTCGAACAGCAGGGAGATTTCCTCAACGCGGCCGGGGAACGCGCCAGTTATCTCTCCTACCTTGACCAGGACGCCGATATATCGGCCGATACGGCAAAAATCTGGGACAACCTGATCCGGGCCGACAAGAACGCCCTGGTCCGGCGTTACCAATCGGACCCGCAGGCGTTCTCGGGCTGGCTGGAACTTGCGTTCATCAGGCACACCATGCTGGCCGATCCCGGGACACTGGAGCGGGCGCTGGCTTCCTGGCAGGAGAATTACCCGGCGCATCCCGCCAATCCGGCCATCGTCGGGCGGATACGCGAGGCCGGCCGGCTGTTTAACAGGCAGGTGGAGAAGATTGCCCTGCTGCTGCCGATGCGCGGCGCATTGCGGGAAGCCGCGGAAGCCGTCAGGGACGGTTTTATTTCCGCCTGGTACAACTCCGGCATGGACCGGCCTCCGATCAGGATATACGAGGCGAACTCGTTGAACATCGAGCAGGCATACGCGCAGGCGGTGGCGGAAGGGGCGGATTTCATCGTGGGCCCGCTGGAAAAACAGGCGTTGACGAAACTGTCCGCCCGGGTCGGCCTGTCCGTGCCTACACTGGCCCTGAACCAGGTGCAGCCTACCTCTGACATGGCGGCCGGCGCCGACATCCTGCCCGCGCTGATGCAGTTCAGCCTGTCCCCGGAGGACGAGGCGCGCCAGGTTGCAGAACGGGCCAGCGCGGACGGCCACGGCAGGGCGCTGGTCATTATGCCTGGTGATGAATGGGGCCGGCGCCTGCACGACGCGTTCCGGGACGGCTGGTCTGCGTCCGGCGGGGTCATACTGGAAACAACGGTTTACGAACCCCGAACCAACGACTTCGGCGCGCCGGTCAAACAGATGCTCAACGTCGACGGCAGTGAGTTCCGGACACGGAGGCTGCGGCAGGCGCTGTCCAGGAGTCTGAACAACCGGGCTCGCCGGCGCCAGGACGCGGACATGATT
>VYCZ01000322.1 GCA_009843675.1 Gammaproteobacteria bacterium
ACTACCCATCCGTCATTCCCGCGCAGGGGGTAATTCAGTAAGCAGATATTCATTATAAGGAGTGTTGTTGTCCACTGGTTTCCCGCCTGCGCGGGAATGACGGAGAGGGGCGGGAATAACGGATGGGGACGAAAATGATGAACCATGATGCAGCCGTATTTATGTCGTTATGTTTAATTGCAGGAAAAATTGTTCCCGTCATAGGCAAACAGGTTGTACCAGCTGTTCGCCGCGCGGAAGAAAGTAACGTCGTGGTCGGGGATGAACGTATAAGAGCCGTCCGTTTCGAATCCGCCGAGGGTGCGGCCGGCCAGGAATACCAGGTAAGCGGCCTCTCCCCCGGCATTGACGCTGACGGCGGGGTGGTCCGCCAGGCGCCAGGTAAACCCGACACCTTGAGCGTCGAAGCCGTTGTCCAGGTGTCCCGAAGCCTGCAACTCGGCGCCGGTTACCGCGCCGGGCAGGGGGTCGTTGCAGTGTGCGCCGACATAGTCGATACCGGCATTCTGGATATCATCCAGTGTGTGCATGAAGGCGCGGGTTTCCCGGTGCGGTTGTATCATCACCGTGATGCCTGTTATGAAGACAAGGGCCAGGACGAAGCTGTAGAGGACGGCGGGCATGGATTACTCAATGACAACGGTCAGGGTTGCGGTCGCGCAGGCATTCGCGGCGGCGTCTGCATCCACGTTGGTCCACTTGCCGGTTTCCGCCCTTTGCAGCAGCCAGTTGCAGCTCTCCGCATCGCCGGCGTCGTAGGTGACAACCGGGGGCGTGGCGCCCGGCGCGGCGGTAATATCCGTCTCGATTACGCTTTCGTCACCACCGTCGTCATACAGCTCGGAATCCAGGTAACCGTTATCCACCAGCGCATCAAAGTCGGCGCTTGCAAGACCGGTCTCGTTGCGGTTTACCCAGCGATACTCCGACGCCGCGTTGATCACGTTGATAATTTCCGCCTCCATGTTGCGGTTCTCCGACTGGGTGACCAGTGGCGCCAGCGCGGTGTAAGCGCCGAAACCTACGATGCTGGTGATGATCAATCCGAATACAATGGCAACCTGGTTCATGGTAATTCCCTCCTCTGGTCAGATTTCAATTCCCATGCCCATGGAAACCAGGGCGAAAGGGATGGTGATGGCAATGCTGGCGCTTAAAAACAGCAGCGTGTAGAAACTCCGCCAGGCTTTGATGGTCCTGCCCAGCCTGATGTTCAGCATCCGGGCCGCCATGTGGAAGCCCCTGGCGATTTCATCCTGGGTCTGGTTGGGCGTGCAGGCCAGGACATGGGTGTAGCTATATGGAGACAGGACGTCTTCCAGCGCTTGCAACAGGGAGGCCTCTTTCAGGCGCGCCCTGCTTTTCTGCAGCGCCTGCCCCAGCAAACGGTGCCCGGAAAACGTCGTCTCCATAAGGCGCAGATATTCATCGGGCGGCAAGCGCGCGGCGACCAGGACGCCGCCGATGTTAAGGAAACGGCGTTCGGTCAATATGGCATATACCCGGAAACACCCGCAGGCCGCCAGCGCGCGGCGCAGCGGCCCGGTCAAGCGATACATACACCAGTGGTAAAGAATAAAGGTGGCCGCCGCCAGCCCGGCCAGTTGCGGCCACCAGGATTTGGCAAAGGTGACGTAAGCAAAGAACAGGGCATAACCGCTGGTATAATTTTTCAGGTAAGGCAGCGTGTAGATGGACATGGCGGTCATGATCAGGCTCATGAATATCCACTGGACGCTGCCGGAGAGGATTTGCAGCATGGCCGGAACCTGGTCGTCCCGGTCCAGCAGCAACTCCGTCACGGTGTCCATGCAGTCGTAACGTTCTCCCAGCATCAACAGCTTGCTTTCCTGCTCGGTAAACAGTCCGGTCGCGTAGTAATGAGTGGCGAAAGGTTGGTTATTGCGAATGGCGCGCTTGCTGAGCCTGGCGATTTCCTGGATGGCCGGGTTATTGCCGTGCCGTTGCATGTGGTCGAATACCCCGAGCAGGGGGAAGTGGCTTCCCAGGTACTCGCGCAGGGTTGCGTAGAACCAGGCGCGGGTATCGTTATTGAACAGCAGGGTGCGCAGGTAGAGCGATTTGACCTGGTGCAGCGAGGTTTTAATTATGCCAGGCATCGTACAGGTTCCCTTTGTTGAAACTGCCTATCTTGCGTTGAGTGAGCAACGGGTCCAGCTCGCCGTTGACGATCTTCGTGCCGGCGTGCTGGTGGATATTCAGGATGCCGTTTGCGTGCATCCAGTCGCGCATTGCCTGGGGATTGGTAGTATCCTTCAATAAATGCCTGTTCGCCTCGGTGATGGGAATGCACTCGGCCACCAGGGTAAGACTGCCGATGCCCGAATGCCGGCAGGCGCCGCAACCGTACTTGTTCTGAAAGCGGATGTGCCGGCCGGCTTCCACGCCGAAACCGGTCTGGTAATATTGCTGCCAGAACGGGTCCGCGTGTTGTTCCAGTTTGCAGTAGCCACAGAGCACCCCTATCAATGACTGGACGATAACCAGGCTCAGGAAGGATTCAGAGAACAGGATGTCGGGGCTGATGCCGAGGTCGGTTTTCGACACCAGGCGGTTGATGGCATCCACCCAGCCGGAACCGTGGATGGACGCGATCCCGGTTGTCCCCTGGAGCATCATGGAAGAGGCCATTACCGCGGTTTCCCGGTCGCGGATCTCGTTAATGGCGATGAAGTCCACGTCATGCCGGGTGGAGATGCGCCGCAGCCGTTCCTTGTTTTCACGGATAATCTCCTCAGTGCCTTCGATCGGTAGCTGGATTTGCACAAAGTTATCCAGCTCCACCTCGATCTGGTCGGAGATCTCCAGGTTTTTCTCCAGCGCCGGCCGGGTTTTCATGATCGCGGTCTGCGTGGTGGACTTGCCGGAATTGACTGCGCCGATGATCAAGGTGATGCCTTTGTTGACGGCGGCCTGTTTCAGGGTCCGCAACTGGGTGTCGTGATAGCCCAGCGTGTTGAGGGCGGGGATGTGCTTCATGTCCCGCAGGCGGATAGCCAGGCTGCGTTCATCAGTGACCTTGGAATAGCCGTAAGACACCCGGCACAGCCACTTCCGGCCGTTGTGGTCGAAGTTGAAGCGCCCGTCCTTGGCTACGTC
>VYCZ01000306.1 GCA_009843675.1 Gammaproteobacteria bacterium
ATAAAAAAGTGGTTTCCATAGAAAAACGAGCATCTTCAAGTGAGCTTGTAGTCAGTTGTGATGATGGAAGTACACTGATATCTGATTATATTGTGTTGGCTGCCGGTCATGGCAGCATTCAGCTTCTTAAGCAACTTGGAATTGCTTTGCCTTATGAATGTACATATGGATTGATCGTCGAGACCAAGCCGGTAAATTTCACGTTGCAGACCGTATTGGATACACCTGATGTAAAAATTCGCCAATGTGTTGATGGACGGTTAATTTTCAATATAGATTGTAGTGAGGACATGGATAGTACAGATGAAGCCACGTTAAAATGTACTATCTCGAATAAAATTAGTTCGGCCTTGGAATATTTTGATATCAATATAATCGATAGAGATGATTTGGTTTTTTCTAGCATCAAATTGGGCAAGAGAGCGATCCCAGAGGATGGACTTCCACTAATTGGGCCTATTGGCAATACCAGTGGTATATATCTCGTATTTACCCATAGTGGTGTCACACTTGCCCCACTCGTTGGTCGATTATTGATGGAGGAAATTTTATCTGGAAAAACCAGCAAACTACTATCTCATTGGAATCCAGGCCGACTCTGTGCCAGCTGATCGACCAGTTTCCTGACTTGCCTGACAGTTCGTAATACGCGCTATCAGAGTAGCTCTCTTCCCCAAAGATCTTGCTGGGCCTCACACCCATTTTCCGAATTATTTCGACCTTTCATAAGCCGGCAGCAACAGGGTCATGACAGCGGAGATAATGATGACAATGACGGCAGTCATCAGTACCTCCCGGTAAGAACCATAAGTCTCATAAGCGAGGCCAAAAGCATAAGGGCCGAGGCTGGTGCCGATAAGAAAGGAAGAAAACAGGATCCCGTATATCTTGCCGAAATTAGCCACCCCGTAGTAGCGGCTGGTGAGAAACGCCAGCATGTCTATCTCCGCGCCCATGCTCAGGCCGATGCACAGGGCGGCCAGAAACGCCGGCGTGCCGACTGCACCGGCTGCCAGGATGCCCACACCGCAGGCGCTGATTAAAAAGCAGATAAACGCGACCTTGGTGGCGCTGAACAGGTCTATCAGGTAGCCGGCGAAAATACGCGAAACCACGATGGCTATACCGAGCGTGGACTGGACCAGTGCCGCATCGCCCGTCGTCATGCCGCGGTCCGTCATCATCGGGACCATGTGCGATAACACGCCGTAAAGGCCGAAAGACAAGAAGCTGAATATCAGGAAAAGCTGCCATAACAGTCGTTATTTAAGTACGGGCAGCAGGTGCAACGTTGTTTTTTCAGAGTTCCCGGCTGCCGTGGCGTCCTTATCAGGTGAGGCAGCTTTGCCCTGTCCCGACGGTGCGTCTCGCAGAAAAAACCAGACCAGCGGCACGGCTACTGCCACCGTGACTGTCGCCAGACATAAATAACCGGCCCGCCAACCGTAACCGTCTATGACATACTGCGCCAGTGGAGGCACATAGGCAAAACCCATCCCGCTCCCCCCCATGGCAATCCCGATTGCCAGTCCCCGCCGGCTATCGAACCAGGTTGTGATGGTGCGCAAATAAGGCAGCGCGTTCGCGCCGGCCCCCAGACAGCCAATCAAAATATAGATAACAAGTAATTCCCACAGGGCGCCGACGAACAGGGCCGGCGCAGCGAGCAAGGCGGCGAAGACCAGGATGGACGGCAATAACACCCGCCGACTGCCAAAGCGATCGACCAATTGCCCAATGATGGGGATGCTGAGCGCCAGTGAAATGGTGGAGTAAGTCGCTGCAAGACTGATTTGGGCGCGGTCCCAGCCGAACTCCTCCCCCAGCGGCTTGATGAACAGACCAAGGGCGCCGAATGCAAACTGGCCGGGTCCGGTGGACATGGCGACCGCGGCAATCGCCACGATCCACCAGCCGCGATAAGTGATACGATTTTCATCGGACCACCCGTGATTATGCGTGGCGGTAATTCTCATTGGTCTTATACTGGATAAATGTAGCCTGCTTACTCTAGCAGGTTATTCGGGAACAATATGAAGAATAACTATGATACAGAGCATATCCGCTCCCTGGTTCGGCCGGATTGCGTACACAGGGACGTGTATATCGATCCGGAAATTTTCAACCTGGAAATTCAGCGTATCTTTGCCCGGTCCTGGAATTACCTGTGCCACGAAAGCCAGTTGCCCGATACCGGCGATTACCTGACTGCGGATATCGCCGGTAATCCCGCCATCGTTATCCGCCATGACGACCATACCATCAAGGTCCTGCACAACCGTTGTGCCCATAGAGGCGCCAAGGTACTGGAAAATACCCAGGGTAGCGCAAGAGTATTGAACTGCATTTATCACGGCTGGCGCTACGGGGCCGACGGCGAGTTACTTTCCATACCCTGCCGGGACAATTACCGGAATACGGACGTCGAAAATAACCAGGCGCATTACAGGCTGCCGGAAATAAGGTCGGAAAGTTACCGCGGGTTCATTTTTGCCAACCGGTCTCACCACGCGCCGGCCTTGTCTGACTACCTGGGCGGCGCCCGGCGCGCCCTGGACAATATGATTGACCGCTCTCCGGAAGGACAGATAGAAGCAGTAAGGGGTTCGTTTCGGGCCGTGTACCTCAACAACTGGAAGATCTACCTGGAAAACCTCCATGACGGCATGCACCCGCTGCACGTACACCAGTCCTCCATCGCGGCCAGCCGGGCACAAATCGACAGTATCGAAAAAACACCAGGAAAGACGCCTCCCCTCGCCCTCCAACTGATGCAGGCAAATGCCCAGGGTTACCGGGAAATGGAGGAACTGGAGGTCACCTGTTACGAACACGGTCACAGTGACATGCGCGGCTTCCGTAACCCGGACAACGCGGCCGACCCGGCCTACCGGGACTACCTGGACCGGCACCGGGCAAGCTACGGTGAGGAGAAGTCCGCTGCAATCCTGAACATGAACCTGCACAACGTCAACTTCTATCCGGGCGCCTCGGCGCACCCGCGCTTCCTGCAGATGCGCGTGATCAGGCCGCTGGCAGTGGACAGGACAGTCATCGAGATCAGCGTATTCCGCTGGAAGGGCGTGCCGGAAGAAATCAACCGGAAAA
>VYCZ01000447.1:0-583 GCA_009843675.1 Gammaproteobacteria bacterium
GGCCCAACCGGCCCAGGAATACTGGTCCATGGCCAGTGAGGTCCGTTTTTTATAGCGCTTGTTCAGGTCGCGAGCGGCGAATTTCATGAACTGCGGGTGCCAACCGGAGACGTTGATCTCCGCGTCCGGGTTGTTCTGTAACCACTGGGCTTCGGCATCGGCCAGCATCCTGGCGCTGGGTATCACGTGCAGCAGGTTCGGCGCGCAGGCTTCCCGGAGCGCATCGTCGTGTACACTCACGTTGAAGACCGGATGGTCCTTGAATCGGGCGCCGACCCGGCTCAGGTCACCTGCATTGGTGGCGACGATGATGGCGATAAATTTGCCGGGCTCGATCGCATCCAGGTCGTCCCCGCTGAACTCCTCCAGGGAGTAGTTCTGGCCCAGGAACTGTCCTTGCAGGTTCGCCTCGTGGATGCCCTGGGCAACGCCCGTATGCGCGCTGCCGTCTGCATCGCCGATGAACGCGAAGCTGATTTCTGTTATATCCGCGGCCCCGGCTGCGACGCAGCCCAGGAAGATGAACGTGGTTATCGTATATAAGATGGTTTTCATTATTGTCATGTCTGCCAGTCCGGTATTT
>VYCZ01000447.1:593-3103 GCA_009843675.1 Gammaproteobacteria bacterium
CTGTTATGCCATACCTGATAAAGCATGTTGCCATCACCGGAATTTTTTTGTATCCTCTGCATCGCACAGGTGCCTGACCTGGCGAATAACAATAAGCTATACTATAAGAAAAAACCGGCCAGTCCCATTATAAAGAAAACCGGGACTGATACGGGCGGGAATTTTTCCCGGTATTACACAAGATTTTTTCGATCTTATTCAAAATTGTTGCTATCCAAGGAGAATGTGATGCTGAGAGCGCTCCAGATTGAACCGGAAAAATGTACCGGTTGCCTGCAATGCGAACTGGCCTGTTCCTACCAGGCTGAAGGGGTATTCAACCCCGCAAAATCCCGTATCAAGGTGTTTACCTTCCACGATGAGGGCCGGTTTGTCCCTTACACCTGCACCCAGTGCAGCGAGGCCTGGTGCATGCACGCCTGCCCCGTCGAGGCCATCGTGCTGAACGAGGAAACCGGTTCCAAGGACGTGCTGGCCGACGTCTGCGTCGGCTGCAAGGTATGCACCATCGCCTGCCCGTTCGGGACGGTGAACTACAACCAGGACACCAAGGTCGTCTATAAATGCGACCTCTGCGGTGGTGATCCCGAATGCGCCAAGGCCTGCCCGACGGCAGCCATCACTTACGTCGATGCAGACCATACCGGGCTGGCCCGGATGCGGGCGCACGCGGCGGCAAGCGCCAACTGACAGCGGAGGAGATTAAAAATGGCTTGGGCTAATAATGTACTGCGAGTAAACCTGACAGAAGGCACCACCAGCAACGAACCCCTGAACATGGAGTGGGCCAGGCTCTACCTGGGCCAGCGCGGCCTCGCCACCAAGTACCTGGCGGAAGAGATCGATCCGAAATGCGATGCGCTGGGTTCCGGCAACAAGTTGATCATGACTACCGGTCCGCTGACCGGCACCATGGCGTCCACCGGCGGGCGTTATTCCGTCGTTACCAAGAGTCCGCTGACCGGGGCAATCGCCTGTTCGAATTCCGGCGGCTTCATCGGCGCGGAATTGAAGGCCGCAGGGTACGACATGATTATCTTTGAAGGCAAATCGCCGCGGCCTGTGTACCTGTACGTGGAAAATGACAAGGTCGACATCGTCTCTGCAGATGAGATCTGGGGACAGTCGGTCTGGGCTGCGGATGAATGGTTGCACAAGAAATACCAGGACCCGTTGCTGCGCATCGCCGCCGTCGGCCGCGCCGCGGAGAAGGGCTGCCTGTACGCGGCGGTCGTCAACGACCTGCACCGGGCAGCCGGCCGTTCCGGCGTCGGCACGGTGATGGCCTCCAAGAACCTCAAGGCCGTTGCCGTGAGGGGGACCAAGGGCGTCGGCAACATCAAGGATCCGGGCGCGTTCATGCAGGCGGTCAATGCCGGCAAGCAGGTCCTGGCCGAGAACGCGGTCACCGGGCAGGGGCTACCCACGTACGGCACCCAGGTGTTGATGAATGTCATCAACGAGGTCGGCGCCATGCCGACCCGCAACATGCGCGAAGTGCAGTTCGAGGGCGCCAGCAAGATTTCCGCCGAGGCCATGCACGAGCCGCGGGAAAGCGACGGCAAGCCCAACCTGGTGACCAACGCGGGCTGTTTTGGCTGCACCATCGCCTGCGGGCGCATCTCCACCATCGACCGGGGCCATTTCTCCATCGAGAACAAGCCGCAATACTGGGGCGCTTCGGGCGGCCTGGAATACGAGGCGGCCTGGGCGCTGGGTTCGGATACCGGTGTGGACGATATCGATGCGCTGACCTATGCGAACTTCATCTGCAACGAGGACGGGATCGATCCCATTTCCTTCGGCGCTACCGTTGCCGCAGCCATGGAGCTCTACGACCTCGGTGCCATCACGAAAGAGCAGACCGGAGGCGTCGAACTGAAGTTCGGCTCTGCCGAAGCGCTGGCCTGGGCGACGGAAGTCACCTGCAAGGGCGAGGGTTTCGGCCTGGATCTCGGCCTGGGCTCCAAACGCCTGTGCGAGAAGTACGGACACCCGGAGCTGTCGATGACGGTCAAGGGCCAGGAATTTCCCGCCTACGACCCGCGCGGCATCCAGGGCATGGGCCTGACATACGCCACGTCCAACCGCGGCGCCTGTCACCTGCGCAGCTACACCGTCTCATCCGAAGTGATGGGCGTCCCCGAAAAGACCGATCCGTTGTCCACCGAGGGCAAGCCGGAACTGGTCAAGGCTTTCCAGGACGCCACCTCCATCGTGGATTCGAGCGGCCTGTGCGTGTTTACCACGTTCGCCTGGACCCTGGAGGATATCGCTCCCCAGGTGGCCGCGGCCTGCGGGGACGAGTGGACCGCTGAGAGCATGCTGGAAGCGGGCGAGCGCATCTGGAACATGGAACGCGAGTTCAACCTTGCGGCAGGGCTGACTGCGGCGGACGACACGCTGCCGAAACGCCTGCTCACGGAACCGGCCCAGACCGGCCCGGCCAAGGGCAACGTGAACCGCCTGCACGAGATGCTGCCGAAGTACTACGAAGTACGCGGCTGGAC
>VYCZ01000188.1:0-232 GCA_009843675.1 Gammaproteobacteria bacterium
CAACACCGCTGACCCATCCAGCGCCTCCACCGCCTCCATCAACGATCTCGGCATGGCCGGCCTGTCGGTCTGCCGGTAAGGATCATCCCGCACCGGCTCCCCCGGGTCCGTCCCGTTCCGGATCCCGTCCAGCCCCGCATAGATCTGCGACGCCATGTACAGGTAAGGATTTGCCGAAGGCTCCCCGGACCGGTTCGCAATCCGCGTCCCCGGCTCGGCATGCCCGCCCCCC
>VYCZ01000188.1:242-3102 GCA_009843675.1 Gammaproteobacteria bacterium
GAATACACGGTGGGCAGCGCAGGTGTCGCCATGAAGCTGGCCAGCAGCCCGTGGCGCCACATCAGGAGCTTGACCGCGGAGCGGAACAGCAGCAGGGAATCCGCCGCGGCGAGGCCGCCCAGGGGATTGAACGTCACTTCGAACTGGCCCGGCCCCCATTCGGCCTCGATGGTGCGCAGGGGCAGTTCCAGCCCGGCGGCCATGTCCCGGATCATACCGGCCACGTGCGCGACCCGGTCCATGGGGTGTTCGGCATGGTATTGGAAGCCGTGGCTGATTGCCTTCACCGCCGGCGGGGCGGGCGGCTGGCCGGATTCGCCCAGCGACAGTTTCTCGTCCTCTATGGCGAACACGTAGAACTCCAGTTCCAGCCCGGCGATGTAACTGTAGTCCAGTTCCTCCAGCGCAGCCAGCGCATTGCGCATGAGCTGCCGGCAGTCGAACGGGCAGCGGGTGCGGTCTTTCAGGTAGAGGTCGGAGATGATCCAGGCCGTGTCCGGCGCCCAGGGCAGGATTTTGAGCGTCATCGGGTCCGGGACCAGCAGCATGTCGCCGCCGCCGCCCATCTGCTCGTGGCCGAAGCCGCCGTCGCGGTCGAACAGCGGGACTACCGGGATGTTCGCCGTGTCTTTGCCCAGGTTGGCGACGGTCTCGGCTACGCCGTTCCTGAGGGACAGGAGGAAGTTTTCTGTGCTCAGGGCTTTGCCGCGCATCAGGCCGTGCTGGTCGCTGTAGACTACGCGGACTGTTTTGATGGCTTTTTCGTTGAGTAGTTGCGGCAGTTGCGCGGCGCGTTCGGATTGGGCTTCGGTCCAGGCGGCGGCTTCGGCGATGAAGTTGGTGTGGCCGACGTTGATGTCTTGTGGTGGGTTCATTGGTAAGCCTCTGGGTTTCTGACCCTATTGATAGCGGTGGCTTTTATTATCGCCGCCGACCATTGCGAGTAGCCAGCCAAGTGGCAGTCTGCGCAGTAACATGACTATTAACTGGTAATTCCAGCCTGGCACCGACACTATTTTTCCGCGCTGCAGGTCGTTCAGGGATTTTCTTACCACGTACTCTGACGTCCAGGCGCGTACAAACCCTGATTTCTTGTAGAATTTTTCCGGCTCAAGGCCGATCTTTTCATGGAAATCCGTGATGGTATAGCCGGGGCATAATGCCTGGATTTTAATCCCGCTGTCACTGTACCTGGTTGCCAGTGTCTCGCTCAGGCTGCGGAGGAATGCCTTGGTGGGTCCGTACAGCGGACTGCCCGGTGTCGGTACAAATGAAGCGACGGAGGAAACATTGATGATACTGCCGTTACCGTTCGCCGCCATCACGTTCAACGCGGCGTAACTGAGTTTCAACGCGGCCTGCACGTGCACATGCATGATGTCATCGTGTTTCTGCCAGGCCATCTCGTGGAAAACGCCGTCTTCAGCATAACCGGCATTATTGACCAGGAAGCTTAACTGCGGCTGGTTCCGGATCTTCCCGGCAAGATCGTCAATGACCGCGGGATCGGATAAATCCATTATCATCACCACCGGGTCGACATCATGCTTTTTTTGTAACCCGGCAGCCAGTTGCTTCAATTTTTCCTCGCGCCTGCCTATCAGCCACAGTGCCTGGTGCGTGGCAGCGAGCTGGCGCGCAAATTCAGCGCCGATGCCGCTGGTTGCGCCTGTTATGACGGCAAGAGTGGTCATGTGGGGAAACCCTCAGATGTTCCCGGCGCGTTCCGATTGCGCCTCGTCCCATCTGTATGTTTATATTACGGGGTCAGAGTAAGAAATTCGAAGAATTTTTACTCTGACCCCTGAATTCTTAGCTGGTAATAGTAGTTTATCTGTATCAGGGTTAAAATACGAAAATGAAACTTCCTCACGAGCGATTTGATTATTCGGCCATGCCGCAGAGGGAGCCGTTGCGGTTTCCTAACGGCGAGCGTATTGCGGTGTATATGATCGTCAATATTGAGGAGTGGAATATTGAGAAGCCGGTCGCCAGGGAGTACGTGACTTCGCCTGCGGGGGTTGTGACCGTGCCCAACGTTCCCAACTGGTCCTGGCATGAGTACGGCATGCGGGTCGGTGTCTGGCGTATCATGGATGCGCTGGCGGCGCGCGATCTGAAGGCCAATGTCGCCATCAATGCGCGGGTGTGTGAGGGCGCCGGGGAGCCGGTTGCCCGGGCCATGCGGGAGGCCGGCTGGGATTTCATGGGGCACGGTTATGCCCAGGCGCCCATGCATGTCGTTGAGGACCAGGTGGAGGTGGTGAACAAGTCCTTTGCCATTCTCAGGGATTACACCGGCAAGGCGCCCAAGGGCTGGCTCGGGCCGGGCCTGCAGGAGACCCTGGATACCCTGGATCACCTGGCCGCGGCCGGGTTCAAATTCGTCTGTGACTGGCCCATGGATGAACACCCTGTCACCATGAAGACCGCTGCGGGGCCGATCATGGCTATGCCGTATTCATTTGAACTCAGCGATTTGCCGATGATGGTGGTGCATGCGCATACGTCGGAAGTGTGGCTGGAACGGGCTATGGATCAGTTTGACCGGCTCTACGAGGAAGGGGCGGAGCAACCCAGGGTCATGTCATTGGGAGTGCATCCTTATATAATGGGGGTGCCGCACCGGATAGCGTATTTTGAGGAGGTGCTGGATTATATACTGGATCATGATGACGTATGGGTTGCTACGGCGGATGAACTGTATGAGTGGTTCAGTCGGTAATTTGTGGTAGTACGATAGGTAATTTGGACATCGGGGACAGGTTGGGATAGCATTTTCAAGACACGCTATGAATACATCCGTGTACGCTCCCTTCCAGCCATCCATGGCTTCCAGAGGGTCTTGAAAATGCCATCC
>VYCZ01000074.1 GCA_009843675.1 Gammaproteobacteria bacterium
GAAGTTTTTGGTCCTGTCCTGGCCGGAGCGACATTTAAAGACGATGAAGAGGCGCTGGCGCTGGCAAATGATTCTGAATACGGCATGATATCTGCAATCTGGACCAGTCATGTGCAACGTGCGCACAGGATGGCAAAGCAATTGCATTGCGCCCAGGTATTTGTGAATTCCTACGGAGCAGGCGGAGGAGTGGAATTGCCCTTCGGCGGATATAAACGCTCGGGCTACGGCCGCGAGAAAGGTTTTGAAGGATTGCTTCAGTACACCCAGCTCAAGACCGTATTGTTCAAATTATAGGAAACGTTGTGCGGGTACCGGACCTGCCCTCACTGCAAGTTATCATCACCCTTCATGGTTACGCCCCAGGGTAACGAATTTCGTAAAGGCTGGCCTGTGGTGCTTTCGGCGGGCATCGGTCTGGCGGTTGCCCTGACACCGCTGCTGTTCTATTCATTAGGGCTGTTTATCAAGCCCCTGGAAGAGGCGTTTGGCTGGAGCCGGCAGGAAATCTCCACTGCATTTCTGGTAGTTACCCTGGGGAATTCGGCCGGTGCGCTACTTGCGGGGTGGCTGGCCGATCGATTTGGTTCCCGTACCATAGCGCTTTGTTCAATGGCCTGTTATCCCTTGTGCTTGGTCGGTTTATCGAGAATGGAGGGAGACCTGCAGACGTTCTTTATTCTTTGCGGGACCGCGGCGATCGTGGGCATCGGTACGACTGCCGTAGTATTTACGCGCGCTGTCACTACCTGGTTTGAACGGCAGCGGGGGCTGGCCCTGGGAATTACCCTGACGGGTACGGGAATTACCGCGACCCTCGTTCCGCTTTATGTCGCTTTTTTCCTGGAACACATTGGCTGGAAGGGCGCCTTTCTGTCCCTTTCGATATTGCCCTGGGTAGTCGGATTACCTGTCATCTTATGGGGCTTCCATGAACGGCCCGCAGACAATGGCGCCGTACGATCAGTTCGGGCAGGCAATTTGAATGGTTTCAGTTTCAAACAGGCGCTGGGCCGGCCCGACCTGTATATCATTTCCGTTGCAGCGGGTTGTATCTCCTTTGTGGTCGGCAGCCTGATTCCACATTTGCCGGCATTACTGGTAGACCGGGGACTCAGTGCCGCGGAGGCAGCAAAAATTGCCGCGTTGGTGGGTGTGTCGGTTATGAGCGGGAGGTTGATCGTCGGCTACCTGGTCGACCGTTTCTTTGCGCCAATGGTTGCGGCGGTCTGCCTGTCGTTACCTGCAATCAGTGCTGTTTTACTGCTGGCGGGCGATACTTCAAGCTCATGGCTGGTTGCGCTGTGCATAGGTTTTGCCGCGGGAGCCGAGTTTGACCTGATTGCATACCTGGTCAGCCGGTATTTCGGTCTTAAGGCATACAGTGGAATATATTCCATTCCCTTTGCCGTGAACATGATAATGGTAGGGATCGGTCCCGTTATTATGGGAAGAATCCATGATATGCAGGGTTCTTACTACCATGGATTACAAATCTGCATTGTCCTGGGCGTCATCGGGGCATTGTTATTTCTTGCCCTGAGGCAATATCCTGATTTCGATGTCATGAATAAAAATCAGGTGCGAGCTTGAGCCCGTTGAAAAATTATGAACTGCGAGAGGGCGGTACAACTATGATTTTGTCAGGCAAACAGGTTGTAATTACAGGAGGCAATACCGGGTTGGGATATCAGACAGCCAGGGCGCTGGCTGGTTACGATGCCACGATCATCCTGGCTTGCAGAAATGTGGAAGCAGGACGAAAAGCTGCCGCCACATTGATTACAGAAACCGGGAACACACGAATTTCAGCATCGTTGCTGGACCTGAGTAAACTGGACACGATAGACAGGTTTATCGAGCGGCTCGGTGAATCAACTTCATGCGTGGACGTGCTGATCAACAACGCAGGCGTGATGGCAGTTCCCTACAGTATTGGAGAGTTCGGGTTTGAAGCCCACATGTTAATCAATTGTGTCGGTCATATGGTGCTGTCTGCGAAACTGTCGCCCATGTTACTGAATGCTCCGGCGCCGCGCATAGTGACGCTTAGTTCTGTCGGCCATCACTAAACTCCTGTGGATTTTGACGACATAGACTTTCAAAACCGTACGTATGTCAAATGTATTGCGAATGCCCAGTCTAAAACAGCCTGTTCACTACTTGCCGTAGAACTGCACCAACGCCTGTTTGACAGGGGCGTCATTTCCAATGCAGTGCACCCCGGCATGATTTTCGAAACAGGCATATTCCGCCATGTGCCTCGCGAAGAATTTGAATATATCAAGGCAACTGCCGAGATCTCGCCAGGCACGCTGACGGACGAACCCGCCGATGTATCTCACCGTTCAACTGAACAGCCGGACGAAAGCCATACCACCTATAAAACTATCGAAGAAGGGGTACAGACCACTGTCTGGGCCGCAACATCCGATGACCTGGCAGGTACCGGTGGAAAATACCTGGAAGATTGCAGTATTGCACAATTGATTGAGAAGCCGACCTTTGTGCGCGGGGTCATGCCATATGCCCTGGATACCGAGGCTGCCGGAAAACTCTGGCAACTGTTGGAAAACCGCCTTGGCTACAGGCTGCTCAGTTGATTGCCGCGTATTTCAGTGCAGTTTTACCGGCAGCCTTGAGAACATCTGTGAAGCAGGAGCGCCTCTGAGCGGCGGCTCGCCATCCAGGGAAATTTTCGGGAAACGTTCAAAAATTGTCTTGAGCGCTACCCTTGTTTCCAGCCGGGCCAGCATATTGCCCAGGCATACATGAATCCCGCCGCCGAACGACAGTTGCTTGATATTGTTACGTTGCACATCGAAGTTGTCCGGGTCTTCATATCGTGCAGGGTCCCGGTTGCCGGCGGCCGGCAGCAGCATAACAATGGCCCCCTTTCTGATACAAGTACCTTCTATTTCCGTATCATCCAGGGGAATACGGGACATGATAAAGTGAATCGGCGCGTTATATCGAAGAATTTCTTCTACCGCGTTGGGGTATAAACCCGGGTTATCACGCAGGATGTTCAACTGATCCGGGTGTTTGATCAATTGATAAACTCCCTGTTCGATGGTCGTGGTAGTGG
>VYCZ01000107.1 GCA_009843675.1 Gammaproteobacteria bacterium
GTACAGTAAAGACCCCCGCCCCCCCCCCCCCCCATCAGCAGTCCCGGGCGCGGGTCGATGCCCGGGGTGAGGGTGATTTCCTCGATCGCGGTGACCATGCGTTCCGTCGCCAGGGTCAGGATCGCGGAAGCTGCCTCGTTCAGGTCAAGCCCCAACGGTTCTGCAACGTGGCGCCGGATGACATCCGCGGCCGGTTCGATTGCCACTTCAATTTCACCGCCCAGGAAGTAATCCGGGTCCAGGTACCCCAGCACGAGACAGGCGTCGGTCACCGTCGGCCGGTCGCCGCCGCGTTTGTAACAGGCAGGACCGGGATCGGCCCCCGCGCTGATGGGCCCGACATGCAACATGCCGCCCGAGTCCACCCAGGCGATGCTGCCGCCGCCGGCGCCGACGCTGCGCACGTCCACGGACGGAAAACCGGTGATGTAGCCGGCCTTCTGGTCGCCGACCATGGTCTCGCGCGTCGTCGGGATCTCGCCGCCGCGCAGCACGCTGACGTCGAAAGTAGTGCCGCCGGCGTCGGTGACTATGGCCGTGGTCATGCCGCCACCGTCCAGCGCGGCAAAGTGCCGGCCTGCGACCGGGGCGCCGGCCGGCCCCGACCCGATGGAATGGATGGGGGTCTCTGCCACGTGCCCTGCATCGAGCACGCCGCCGGATGACGTCATGATCAGCAGCCGCCCGGTAAAGCCGTTGCTCCTCAGTTCTTCTTCCAGGTGGCGGAAGAAACGGCTCATCAGCGGTTTCAGCGAGGCGTCTATGGCGGTCGATGAGGCGCGCCGGTATTCGCGCACCGACGGGTTGAGCCGGCTGGACAGGGTATACGGCACGTCCGGCAGCTCCCCGGCGAGCAGTTCGCCGATCCGGGTCTCATGTTCGTCATTGATGATCGACCACAACAGGCATACCGCGACGGCTTCAACCCCACTCTCGCGCAGGCGGGCGATCACTTCCAGCACCTGCCGTTCATCCAGCGCGGTGAGCGCTTCGCCTTCCGCGGAAAGGCGTTCTCGAACGTCAGCGCCCGGATATAGGGTTCCGGGTACTCCTGGCTGTAGTCGAACAGGGTGCGGCGGCCGCCGCCCTCGCGCAGCAGCAGGATGTCCGGGTGGCCCTCGGAGATAAGCAGCGCGGTGCGGGCGGTACTGCTGGTGACGATGGCGTTGGTTGCCAGGGTGGTGCCGAACACGAACAGGTCGCTGCGTTCCAGCAGGTCCGTGACGGAACTGTTCATGTCGTCCGCCGCCGCGCCGAGCGTATCGAACAGGCCGATCACCGGGTCGGCCGGCGTGGTGGGGCGCTTGTACAGGCGCGCCGCGCCGCCGGCGCTGTTGACGACCAGGTCCGTAAACGTGCCGCCGGTGTCTGCCGCGAAGGTCAGGCGGGCCGCCATTACAACTCAGCCTGGTGGTGCAGGTGGAATTCGGGGATGATGGTGTCCGGGTCCTGGCTCAGGCAGAAGGCGACCGCGCGCGCCACCGCATCGGGGTCCAGCCAGCCCCGTTCCGGGTCCCATTGTTCGGACTCGTGCGCCATGGGAGTCTCGATGCGCCCCGGCGTGATCGCGGTCACCCTGATTGAAGTATCCTTCAGGTCCTGCGCGGTGGAATGGGCGAGACCCAGGATGCCCCACTTGGTGGCGCTGTAGGCGCAACTGTGCGGGGCGCCGCGCCGGCCCGCTATGGAGGAGATGAAGATGAGCCGGCCCTCATCACGCTCCAGCATGCTTTGCCGCAGCACTTCCCGGGTGCAGAGAAATTCGCCGCGCAGGTTGACGGCCATCATGCCGTCCCAGGTTTCCGTGTCGGTCTCCCACACGGGCGCCACCATGCGGATGCCGGCGTTGTTTACGAGCGCATGTATGCGGCCGAAGGTCACCACGGTCTGATCCACGGCGCTGATAACGTCCTGCTCGGAGGCGACGCTTGCGGGCAGCGGCAGGGTCGCTACGCCGTAGCGGTTTTGCAGGTCTTCAAGGGCCGCTTCCAGTTCTTCCTTGCGGGTATCAAGGCCTGCGATCTTCATTCCCGCGCGCGCAAGTTCCGCGGCGACGTGCAGGCCGAGACCCCGTGCGGCGCCGGTCACCAGGGCGACCCGCCCTGCGAGCTCAACCATTACGGCAACCCCAGGTCGGACAGGGGACGGCCCATGCGCACGTCCACCTTGATATATTTGAACAGCGGCTTGTCTCCGCGCCGCAGTTGATCGACAACGTCTATCATGACTTCATGGCTGGGGGCGTCGCACATCACGTAAAACGTCCACGGATAGCCGAATGTCGGTCCTATCTGGATTTGATCGTCGTCCATTGATGAGAGCACTTCTATGCCGTAGCGCTCCTTCCAGCCGCCGAACACTTCCCGGCACTTGTCGAACACGTACCTGCGCTCGTCGGCCGTAGCCTCGAAAAATGCCGGCTGTACCCCGGCGCAAACCAGAACTCGTATCATTGCCTTGCTCCTTATCTATAGGCGATTATCAATGCGATCACCGTGACGCTGATTATGGCGCTCAACGTCATGCAGATCATCAGCACGGTGCTGCGTTTGAAATAGCCTTCCACGGCGAAAGCGGCCTGCACCGCCGCGTAAATGACGAACATCTGGATAGCCAGGCCCTCGGTCACCTGGGTCTGAACCAGTCTTACCAGTTGCGGGAGCATCGCCGACACGTTGATTATGCCCATGCTCCAGATGATAACCGGCCAGTGTATTCGTTCTGCAAATTCATCACGGGTCATTGTTGTGCCCTCCTGTTTATGTCTGATCATGGGGTCAGAGTAAAATCATCTCGATTCCTGCCATAGACCACGATAGTCATGATTTTACTCTGACCCCGTCCATCGATCGCGATCCCATGTCTTAGCCCCTACTCCCCATTCCCTTAGCATATACTTTTTTACTTTTCCGTTCTCCGTCATCGGCAGTTCGTCCACGAATTCCAGGTAGCGCGGGATGGCGAACCGTGCCAGCCGGTCTTCAAGGAACCGGGTCACGGCGTCCGGCTGCGGCCTGCAGCCGCGGCGCGGGACGATGAACGCCATGACGTCTTCTTCACCCACCTCGGCGGG